>NZ_JBWJZD010000008.1:0-285651 GCF_056429065.1 Bradyrhizobium sp. USDA3010 | reverse complement strand
GTCCTCCAACGCGTTCACGAAGTCGGGTCGAAAAGCGGCGAAAAAGCCGAAGCGTTCGCGCGCGCCTTCACCCCGACCGGAAATGTTCCAGCTGCCCCGCCCGGCAATCATGAATAAGACGGGCTAGCAACATCCGCCACGGAGTATGGGTGCCTGCTTTCGCAGGGACGACAGTTGCGATGAGGCACGACGTGCACGTCAAACGAGCGGGATGGGCCGATGGCGAGTACAGCGCTTTGGGCCTTCTCCCGCAATCGCAGCGGAAAGCGTCCTACCCCGCCAGCACCGCATCCGCGCCGGTCACCGCCTCGGCGCTCTCCGTCACCGTCTTCTCCAGCGATGGCGCCTGCACTGAGATGTTCTCGGCGAAGAAGCGCGCCAGTGCGACGTAGCGCTGCGGCTCGGCTTCGCCGTTCGCTTTCGCGGCCAGTGCCTCGCCGGCAAGCATGCAGCCGCCGAGCGTGGCGCCGAACAGCCGCAAATAGGGCGTCGCGCCGGCCAGCGCCTCGTTCGGCGCCGAGGCCAGCCGCTCGAGCAGCCATTTGCTGGTGCGCTCCAGCGCGGCATGGGCGTCGCGCAGCTTGGTGCCGGTGGTGCCGAACGCCGGATCGTTGGAGGTCTCGACCTGCTTGATGGTGGCGGCGAGCTCGTCGAGCAGCGCCCATACCGAGGCGCCGCCATTGGCGCCGAGCTTGCGAGTGACGAGGTCGATCGACTGGATGCCGTTGGTGCCTTCATAGATCGAGGTGATGCGGGCGTCGCGGTAATGCTGCGCGGCGCCGGTCTCCTCGATGAAGCCCATGCCGCCGTGGACCTGCACGCCGAGATAGGCGACCTCGTTGCCGATGTCGGTGGAGAACGCCTTGGCGATCGGGGTCAGCAATGCGCCGCGTGCTGCGGCGTCCGCGCGCACCTTGGCGTCCTTGGCGCGCACCGAGACGTCGAGCGCGACCGCGGTCGCGTAGCAGATCGTGCGCGCCGCCGCCGTCATGCTGCGCATCTGCATCAGCATGCGCTTGACGTCGGGATGCACGATGATCGGATCCATCCCGTCGCCCTTGTGGCCGATCGCTTTGCCTTGGCGGCGCTCCTGCGCATAGGCCAGCGCCTGCTGATAGGCGCGGTCGGCAATGCCGACGCCCTCGAGGCCGACGCCAAGGCGGGCCTGGTTCATCATCGTGAACATGCAGCGCATGCCCGCGTTTTCCTCGCCGATCAGAAAGCCGATCGCGCCGCCCTTGTCGCCCATGGTCATGGTGCAGGTCGGCGAGGCGTGCATGCCGAGCTTGTGCTCGACGCCGGAGGCATGGATGTCGTTGCGCCCGCCGAGCGAGCCGTCAGCATTGACCATGAATTTCGGAACCAGGAACAGCGAGATCCCCTTGGTGCCGGCGGGCGCATCGGGCAATCGTGCGAGCACGAAATGCACGATGTTGTCGGTCATGTCGTGCTCGCCATAGGTGATGAAGATCTTGGTGCCCTTGATGCGGTAGGTGCCGTCACCCGCGCGTTCGGCGCGGGTGCGCAGCGCGCCGACGTCGGAGCCGGCGTTGGGCTCGGTGAGCTGCATCGTGCCGGTCCATTCGCCGGTGACGAGCTTCTCGAGATAGACCTTCTTCAGCTCAGTGCTGCCATGGGCGTCGAGCGCCTCGATCGCCGACAGCGTCAGCAGCGGGCAGAGGCCGAAGGCGACGTTCGATGCGCTCCAGATCTCGGTGCAGGCGGCGTTGATCGCGAGCGGCAGGCCCTGGCCGCCGAACGCTTCCGGCCCGGACACCGCGTTCCATCCCGCGGCGGTCCAGCGCTGATAGGCGTCGGGCCAGCCGGGCGCGGTCGTCACCTTGCCGTTGTCGAGCTTGATGCCGTGCTCGTCGCCGACCTTGTTCAGCGGCGCCAGCACATCGGAGGCGAACTTGCCGGCTTCTTCCAGCACCGCAGCGGTGATGTCGCCGTCGAAATCGCCGTAGTGGCCGGCCGCCACGGCGGCAGCGAGTCCCGCGCCGTGATTGAGGGACAGCAGGATATCGTTGATCGGCGCACGGTAGGTCATGGCGTTACTCCCGACGAGGCGTTTGGAAATTGTCTTCCCATGAAACCAGCGGCCTCTCAACTGTCCGAGCGGACATCGCCCGGTCTGTTTCGGCCACCGCGGCGTCGCCCTGTAATAAGGGTGCCGGCATCAACCTGCGGCTTTCCTGCGTTTTCGCGCGCCGCCCTGTTGAAATGGCGGGACTCACCCTATAGACCGGCGTGGCCTTCGATCGGCGCGTTGGGGCGTAGCCAAGCGGTAAGGCAGCGGATTTTGATTCCGCCATTCGGAGGTTCGATCCCTCCCGCCCCAGCCATCTCCAAGATATTGATTCTATTGTGATAAGTTGCGCGGTTTGAGCCGCCATCGCATGCCATTTGGAAACGAATTTCCCCCGTCATTTGGAAACTCCGTGCCCATTTTGTTCAACATCATTGTCCGCGACGCCGAATCGTACGCCGTGAGCGGCGTTCAAGTTTTGGTGGCCTGCAGAGACTATTGAACGGGGGCTGGCCACGTTAGGAGGCGGTCTGCCGCATTGCCTCGTCACCGCTCCTTGCGCTCTGCTCGCCCGCGTCAGCGTCCGCTTGTTCGAACTGCCTCTGCGCCAAAAGGTGCGCGTGACGTTTGCGCGTTGCCGCCAGCGCCCGCCGCATCGTTTCCTTGGCATAACCCCGATACGCCTGCGCGGTCTTGTGTCCGGAGAGCGCGCGGCCCTGACCGTCTGTCAGTTCGGCTTCCTCGAGTTCAGTCATGCCGCCATGTCGGCACGCATCAAGCGTAAACACCTCCGACACGCCAACGATCTTCTTACGCATCTGCTGAACGACTTTTTCCATGCCAGGATAGGACCACACCTTGGCGCAGCCCTTACGCTCGCCTCTTTCGATCTTGCGCATGATCATCGGAACGCCGAGCCTCGGCAGATGGCCCAGGATCTCCTCAGCCTCCGCATAAAACTTGACGGGTTCTCCGACGACGATCTCCTCGAGGGGGTGCCACCACGGGGTGTTCACGCCAAACGACCAGTTCTACGTGCGCTGGCACTGGGCGGTGATCCCGACGTCGGTGGACGCAGCCGCCTTCAGGCTTTCGGTGCGCGGCCACGTCAATGAGGCTTTGTCATTGTCCATCGACGATTTGGTCAAGATGCCCCGCGTGGAGCTTGCCGCCGTCAACCAATGCTCTGGGAATTCGCGAGGGTTCTTCCTCCCTCGCGTGCCTGGCGCGCAATGGGCGCACGGCGCGATGGGCAACGCGCGATGGACCGGCGTCCTGCTTAAGGACGTTCTCGACCGCGCAGGCGTCAGGCCGGGCACGGTCCAGGTCCGCTTCAGGGGCCTCGACGAACCGGTGGTGCCCGAGGTACCCGCCTTCCGCAAGTCGCTCGACGTCGACCACGCCCGTGATGGCGAGGTCATGATTGCCTTCGCCATGAACGGCGAGCAGATGCCGCTCCTCAACGGCTTTCCGCTGCGACTGATCGTGCCCGGTTGGTACTAGAGCTACTGGGTCAAGATGCTCAGCGACATCGAGGTCCTCGATCGCGCCGACGACAACTACTGGATGACGACTGCCTACACCATCCCGATACCCGCACGCCAGCATTACGCCGGGCCAGACCGGCTTCAAGACGGTCCCGATCAGCCGCATGGTGCCGCGTTCGTTCTTCACGAATGTCGCGGACGATGCGTCGCTTCCGGCCGACACAAGCGCAACGATCAGAGGCATTGCCTTCGGCGGCGACCTGGGCGTGGCCAAGGTCGAGCTTTCCGTGGACGACGGGCGGACCTGACCTGGCAGCTCACGACGCTGGGCGAAGATCACGGCAAATACTGTTTTTCGCCGCTGGGAGATCAACATCCCCCGCCTGTCGAAGGGACGCCATTCGCTGATGGTCCGCTGCACCAACGTGGCCGGCGAAGTTCAGCCCCATGACAGCGGCGGTGGTGATGCTGAGCTCGTCAGCAGCAACGTTATCTTCAATGTCGACCCGACGGCAGACGGGTCTCGCTACTTTGCATATACCGTGCGAGCCGAAAACGGCCAGACTGCGTCGAGTCACGTCGATCTTGATCTGACGCCAACTGATACAGCGCCGGTCGCAGTCAACGACACCGGCCTGACTGTGCAGGCCGGTCGCCAATTGGCGGTCACGCCGGACAGGCTATTGTCTAACGACATCGATCTAAGCGGTGATCCGCTAACGATCCTGTCGGTGCAAGACGCGGTCGGTGGAACGGTTGGTCTTGATCAGGATGGAAATGTGATCTTCACTGCAGCGGCAGACTCCAATGGGGGCGTCCTTCACCTATACTGTCGGAGACGGCTTTGGCGGACAATCGACAGCCCAGGTGAATCTCAATGTTTCTGCCAGCTCGAGCAGCGGCGGTGACATGCTGGTTGGTGGACCTGCAGACAACGTGCTCGTAGCGAGCTCGTCGAATGAGATCCTGACCGGCGGCGGCGGAAATGACAGCTACAAGCTGACGTCGGGGTTAGGCCAAACGGAAATCAACAATTTTGCCAATGATGGTATGACATCTCCGCGTGGTGAAATCGATTTCGGTGCCGGCATAACGGACCAAAATCTTTGGTTTGCACAAAACGGTAATGATCTTCAGATCGACGTTCTCGGCACGACGGACCAGGTGACGATTAGCGGTTGGTATTCAGAGGGCGCGCGAGCGCAGGTCTAGAGTATCAATACTGCCGATGGATTGAGACCTGATAGTCAAGTATCTCAGCTAGTTTCTGCGATGGCGACATATGCCGCGGGCAATCCTGCCTTTAGCGCGAGCTCAGCAACCCAGATGCCAAGCGACGCAGCCCTGCAGAGCACGATCAGCGCTGCATGGCATGGTTGATGGGCAAGTTCACCCGAGGAGCAGACGATAAGCCTAAACGTAATCGAGTCAGTGTTGAGTGGAATGGCGCGCGCGAAAGCAGGCCCGGTCGGGGGAAAAGGACGGGAGTATCCATCGGCGGCGCAAGCCGGCTGAATTGAGGGCCTTCGCCCCGTGAGCGCGGCCCATCGAGCGCCGATCGTGTTGGCCTGCCTTTCGACTCCGGAAGTTTCGCGGAGACGAAGGTGCCCTTGGTGCCGCGGGACGTCAGCCAACCTTGAGCGATCAACTCGTCGTATGCGACGACGACGGTCTTACGGTTGACGCCAAGCTCTTCAGCCATCTCACGTGAGCCCGGAAGGACTTCGCCGGCGATCAATCGGCCCCGCCGTATCTCGGCGATGAGTCCGTGGGCGATCTGAACGTAGACAGACGCGCCGCCAGGCCTGCGCTTCAGATTAAGCTTGAGGTTGAGCCTTCACTCGCGCAGCACCACTGCCTCCCCACTGGCCCATCTTCGATCCTAGATCTTGGCTTATGCCTTGGTCCAGCCCCCGGCCATAACGGCTCGCGGCAACGGCCATCGGATAGGGCCGTTAAGGTGACTCCCGTAGCGCCTGATCGAGCGCCTCGACCAATAGATCGCTGTGCTCCGCGCCGAATACCAGCGGCGGACGAATCTTCAGCACGTTGGCGCCTGGACCGGCAGCGCTGATCAGAACGCGCCGCTTGCGCATGGCGTTGACCAATCTCGTCGTCTCATCGGACGCTGGCGATTCGCCGCGGCGGAGCTCGATACCGATGAAAAGACCAGCACCGCGAACCTCCGCCACCAGTTCATGCCTCGCGCGCAGCGCGGCGAGCCGCTCGCGCAAATAGATGCCGGTGCACCTGGCGTTCTCGACCAGGCCTTCCCGCTCGATCACGTCGAGCACGGCCATGCCGGCAGCGGCGGACACGGGATTGCCGCCAAAGGTGTTGAAGTAGCGCGAGCGCGCGCCGAATTCCTTGAGGAGTGCCGGCCGCGCGGCCATCGCGGCGACCGGATGTCCGTTGCCCATCGGCTTGCCCATCGTGACAATGTCGGGAACGACGCCGTGGCGGGCGAAGCCCCATAGGCCATCGCCACAGCGGCCGAAGCCGGGCTGCACCTCGTCGGCGATGAACAGTGCGCCGGCGGCACGTGCAGCATCGACCGCCGGTCGGAGGAAGCCGGGCGGATCGGCGAACACCCCGTCGCTGGAAAAGATCGTATCGACCAACAGGGCGGCCGGACGAATGCCGCTCCGCTTCATGTCTTCGAACGCGGCGCGGACATGGCCTGCGAAGATCTCCCCGGTGTCGTCGCCTGCGGATTGTGGCGCCGGCACCAGACGGACATGGGGCGCGGTCGGTTCCGGAAGAGCGAGCGATGGCGACAGTTCAGCGAGCACGCCGGTGACGCCGTGATAGGCAGTCCTGGTGACGACGACGCCGGTGCCGCCGGTGCAGGTGCGGGCGACGCGGAGCGCGAGATCGTTGGCCTCACTGCCGGTGCAGGTGAACATCACATTGCCGATCTCGGCCGGGAAGGTCGCGAGCAGGCGCTCGGCGTAATCGAGAATGGTCTCGTGCAGATAGCGTGTGTGGGTGTTGATCACCGCGGCCTGCCGCGCGATAGCCTCGACTACGCGGGGATGGCAGTGACCGACGCAGGCGACGTTGTTGTAGGCGTCGAGATAGCGGTTGCCGGCCTGGTCGTATAGCCAGACGTCTTCGCCGCGAACGACCTGCACGGGCTGTTCGTAGAACAGCCGGTAGGCCGGTCCGAGCAGGCGATTGCGCCGCGCGATCAGGTCTTGCGTCGAAGTTTCCGCAGACATCGTGTCACTCCCCGTGGCAGGCGCGTTCGATCTGTCGCGCGGCCTGCTCGCGTGACAATGTCGCGATCCGGGCGAGCCGCGCCGAGGCCTGCTTGTTGTTGCGCAGAATATACGGGCTGTTCTCCGGATAGCGAGCGGCCCTGATGTTGCTGATCACGATCGTCATGACCATGCGGGTCGCGATCAGGTCGAACAGGATGGCGCGTTCGCGGGCTTCGAGCGGCGCGACCGCGTGATAGGCCGAAACCAAGTCGAGCGCCGGCGCCAGCGGATCGTCACTGTCGGTCACCTGATAGGCGGCTGCGATGGCTAGATCATTGATGCGGGCCGTCGCGGTCAGGTCGCCAAAATCGATGATCCCTGCGACACCGGTCGCGTCAGCCGGGTCGACCACGACATTATGCGGGTTCAGGTCGTTGTGCAGTGGTTGTTTGGGCACGTGCGCCAGCACCGGCACGGCATGGGTCTCAAAACCATCGAGGAAGCGCTCGATCAGATCGTGCTGGCCTGATGGCACCGTGCCGATGAGCGGCCGCAACTCGGCGGCGTGCTGGATGTCCCACAGCAGCTTGTGGCATGCAGCGGGATGGTGGAAATCGCGCATCGCCAAGGCGAGCCGCGCGGCGCACCGGCCGACGTCGCGTCGCAAGGCTGCGGACGGCGGCGCCTGATGCATCGGCGTTCCCGGAAGAAAAGACAACAGCCGTACGATCCGCCTCGAATCGTCGTCGAAGGCAAGGTCGAGTTCGACGGCGCCGTTCAGCGCGGGAATAATGCGCGGGATCGGCAGCAGCGGATCGCGCGCCGCGACGTGGCGCAGTGCCTCGGTCTGCAGATTGGTGACTGCGCGGTCTTCGGCGGGATTGGCGATCTTGAGCACGTATTCGCTGCCGTCGGACGCGCGCAGCCGAAAATTCTGATCGCGCTCACTGTCGAGACGGCGCACGGCGGCCCGTAGGCCGAAATACTCGGCCGCCAGCCGCTCCGCGCGCGCTTCGGGAATGGCAGACGCTGCGCGCAGTCCGTCGATCGGATCCGCAGATGCGATGGCGGTTGAACGGTCTTGCATCTGAGAGGCCCTGGGTCTTTCAATAGCCGCGGCTGCGATCGATCGCATGCGGCGGACGCTGTCCGGCGCGGAGTGCATCGGCCGTCACGGCAAGCGTCGTTGCGACGGCGTTGACGCTGACGTCGCTGGCGTCATGCGGCGTGATGACGATCTGCGGATGATACCAGAACGGGTGCTCCAATGGCAGCGGCTCGGTGGTGAAGACGTCCAGCGCCGCGCCGGACAATTGGCCGCATGCGAGTGCGGCGAGCAAATCGTCTTCGACCAGGTGCTCGCCGCGGCCGACCTGGATCAGGTAGCCGCCGCGCCGCATTCGGCCGAACAGTTCGCCGTTGAGGATGCCGCGCGTCTCCGCGGTCAGCGGCAAGAGGTTCACCAGCACCTCGGTTTCGCCGAGCATGGCGGCAAGGCCCGCGGGCCCATGGAAGCTGCGGCTTGACGACGAGATAGCCTTGGCGGTTCGGCTCCACGACATCACGGGAAAGCCGAGATAGGCGAGGTCGGTAGCGACGCGCTGGCCGATCTCGCCATTGCCGAGGATGCCGACCGGGAAGTCGTGCGCGCGCCGCTGGTCGCGGCGTCGCCAGATCCGTTCGCGCTGCTGGGCGCGGAAGGCGGTAAAGCCGCGCTGGTGTCCGATCACATGCCAGGCGATGAAGCCGGACATCATCTGCGCCTGTTCGCGATCGACGACACGCACCACGTCGACGTCAGGCGGCAGGCTCGGGCAGGCCATGATGTTGTCGACGCCGGCTGCGATCGAGCAGACGGCCCGCAGATTGGGATAGCGTTCGAATGCATCGTCGGGCGGATGCCAGGCAAGTGCGAGCTGAACATCGCCGGCCGGGGTGCCGGCCGCATGGTCCACCACCTCGATACGGGGCGCCGTGCGCGCAAGCTCCGCGCCAAAATAGCCACGAAGATCGAGGCTCTTGCTGACCAAAACGCAACGCATCGCCTAGGCCGCCCGTGATGACGAAATCTGGCCGGGCACCGCCGCGAGCAGTTCGCGGGTGTAGGCGTGCTCCGGTGCCGAGAACAGGGTCGCCGTCGCCTTCAGTTCGACGATGGCGCCACGCTGCATCACCGCGATGCGGTCGCAGATCTGCGCGGCCACCCGCAGATCGTGGGTAATGAACAGCATCGATAGGCCAAGCCGCGCCTTGAGGTCTTCCAGCAGGTTCAGCACCTGTGCCTGCACGGAGACGTCGAGCGCGGAAACGGCTTCGTCCGCAACGATGATTTCCGGCTCGAGCGCAAGCGCCCGTGCGATGCCGATGCGCTGGCGCTGGCCACCGGAGAATTCGTGCGGATAGCGCTCCATCGCGCTGGCGTTGAGGCCGACCAGGCCGAGCAGGTCGGCGGCGCGCTTGTGTGCGACCGCGGGATCGGTGCCGTGGGCGATCGGTCCATCGACGATGATGTTGCCGACCTTGCGGCGCGGGTTGAGTGACGCGAATGGATCCTGGAAGATCATCTGGATGCGACTGCGTTCCTTGCGCAGCGCACGGCCGGCGATGCGGGTGAAGTCGGTGTCGCCGAGGCGCACCGTGCCCTGATCGGGCTCGATCAGGCGCATGATGAGCCGGGCGACCGACGACTTTCCGGAGCCGGATTCGCCGACGAGGCCGACGGTCTCGCCTTGCAGGATGTTGAAATTGACCTCGTTCGCGGCGCGCACGCGCCGCTCCGGCCGGAACCAGCCGCCGCCACTGACATAGGTCTTGTCGAGACCGATCACCTCGACCGCCTTGGCGCGATCCGCGAGCGGCGCACGTTGCGGCGGCTGCATCGAGGGAACGGCCGCGAGCAGCGCGCAGGTGTAAGGATGCTGCGGACGCCGCAACACATCATCGGCCGCGCCCTGTTCGACCACCTTACCGTGCTGGAGCACGACGACGCGGTCGGCGATGTCGGAGACGACACCGAAATCGTGGGTGATGAACATGACGGCCATGTTGCGCCGACGCTGCAGGTCGCGGATCAGCTCGAGGATCTGCGCCTGCGTGGTGACGTCGAGCGCGGTGGTCGGCTCGTCGGCGACGAGGACCGCCGGTTCCAGCGCCAGCGCCATCGCGATCATGGCGCGTTGGCGCTGGCCGCCGGACAATTGATGCGGATAGGCGCGCATCGATCGTTCGGGGTCGGGCAGGCCGACCTCGCGCAGCAACTGCAGCGTCTTCTGCTTCCGCTGTTTCGGCGTCAGCAGATTGTGCGCCTCGAACGTCTCCGTGATCTGGTCGCCGATCCGCATCAACGGATTGAGCGCGGTCATCGGCTCCTGGAACACCATCGCGACGTGGCGGCCGCGCAGCGCAAGCCAGCCGGAGTCGTCGAGGGTGAGCAGGTTCAGTCCGTCATAGGCGATCTCGCCCGCTTCGCGGATGATGGTGTCGGGCAACAGTCCCATCAGCGCATGCGCGCACATCGACTTGCCGGAGCCGGACTCACCGACCACGCAGAGGATCTTGCCGGGCGTGAGGTCGAGGGAGACGTCGTCGACGGCGTAGGGGCGGTCCGAGCCTGGCGGCAGCGCGAGCTTGAGGTTCCTGATCGAAACGGCAGATGCGGCGGACATGCGTCAGCGCCCCTCCTTGTTGAGGCGCGAATTGAGCGTGTCGTTAAGGCCTTCGCCGATCAGGTTTAGCGCCAACACCGAAAGCAGGATCGCGATGCCGGGGAATAGCGTGATCCACCAGGCCTGCCGGATCACGGTGCGGCCGGCGCCGACCATGTAGCCCCAGGACATCAGGTTCGGATCGCCAAGACCGAGGAAGGAGAGCGAGGATTCCAGCAGGATCGCGGTCGCGACCATCAGCGAGGCCAGCACGATCACCGGCGACAGTGCGTTCGGCAGGATCTCACGCCAGATGATCCAGCTGTGGCTCTGTCCGGTGACGATTGCGGCTTGGACGTATTCGCGAGTGCGCAGCGACAGCACCTCGCCGCGCACTAGGCGCGCCACCGGCGGCCAGCTCACGATCGCGATCGCCAGCACGATCGAGACGATCGAGGGCTGCAGGATCGCGACCAGCACGATCGCCAGCGCAAAGCTCGGCACGGTCTGGAAGAACTCGGTGAAGCGCATCAGGGCATCGCCGATCTTGCCGCCGAAATAGCCAGCGAGGGCGCCGACGGGTATGCCGACCGCGAGCGCTGCCATGGTCGAGACCAGGCCGACCAGCAGCGAGACGCGGGCGCCGTAGATGATGCCGGCGAGCACGTCGCGGCCAAGTGCGTCGGTGCCGAGCGGCAGGCTGGATACCGTGAACGGCGGCACAAACGGCCGCTGCACCATGCGCCAGGGCGATGTCGGGAACAGCAGCGGGCCGAATACAGCAATCGCGATCGCAAGCATCAGGATCACGAGGCCGATCACGCCGCCGGGGTTGCGTAGCATCATTCGCCAGGACTTGCTCATGAGGCGAACTCGATGCGCGGGTCGACGGCGCGGTAGATCAGGTCGGTGATCAGGTTGAAGGCCAGCACCATCGCCGAGCAGACCACGAACACGCCGAGCAGGAGGTTGTAGTCGCGCTGCAGCAGCGCCTCGTACATCAGGCGGCCGATGCCAGGCCAGGCGAACACGGTCTCGGTCAGCACGGCGCCGCCGACCAGCGTGCCCGCCTGCAGGCCGGCGAGCGTCACCACCGGCAGCAGGGCGTTGCGCAACACGTGGCGGCGCTGGATCACGGCATCACGCAGGCCCTTGGCGCGCGCGGTTTTGACGAAATCATGCCGCTTCACTTCCAGCATCGAGGCGCGGGTCATGCGGGCGTAGGTCGCCATGAAAAACAGGCCCATCGTCGTCGCCGGCAAAATCAGATGCGCGCCGACATCGAGCACATGGGCGAGGCCGGTGTAATTGGCGCCGACGGTCTCGTAGCCGAAGCTCGGCAGCCAATCCATCGCGACCGAAAACAAGAGGATCGCCATCAGCGCGACCCAGAACAGCGGCGTCGCATAGAAGATCAGCGCCAGTATCGTGATCGCAGTATCGGCCCAGGTGCCGGCAAAGCGCGCCGCCAGAGTGCCGAACAGAACGCCGAGCAGCAACGAAATCACGAATGCTGTGACGGTCAGCAGTAGTGTCGCCGGCAGCCGTTCGGCGATCAGCTTGGCGACCGGCATCTGCTGGCGGAACGAGAAGCCGAGGTCGAGTGTCACGATGCCCTTGACGTAGCGATAGAGCTGGACCGGCAGCGGCTGGTCGAGCCCGAATTTCTCGCGCAATTGCGTGACGAAGATCTTGTCGCTGGCGCCGGCCTCGCCCGCCATCACCATCGCCGGATCGCCCGGCGCCATGCGGATCAGCATGAAGTTGAGGACGACGATCGCGAGCAGGACGACAACGGCCTTGGCAAGTCTCTGGGCTATGAATGCGAGCATCGGTGAGGTCGTTGCGTTCGAGGAAGCGGCGGAAGCCGCGGCGCTGGACGGCGCCGCGGCCGGATGGTCGTTACTTGTCGAGCCAGGCGTCGCGGAAGCCGTCGTTGACGCCGATCGCGGTCGTGACGAGGTTCTTGACGCTGCAACGGGTGATGGTCGGGAACTGCAGCTCGAGCTGCCAGGCCACCGGCACGTCGTCGGTCAGAATTTTCTGCGCCTTGACGTAGATCTCCTCACGCTTGGAGTCGGGGAAGGCGGTGGCGCCGTCGGCGAACAGCTGATCGATCGCAGGGTTCGAATAACCTTCGACGTTGTTGAACGGCGAGCCCTTGGAAATCTGGCTCGAGATGTAGTTGCGGCCGACGCCGAGTGCGGGATCGCCATACTGATAGAGATAGGTGAAGGCGATGTCGTAGTCCCAGTCGGAGACCTTCTGGTTCCAGCCGGGCACGTCGGTTGCGATCATCTCGACATTGATGCCGACGTCCTGCAGATTTTGCTTCACTGCTTCGGCCCAGCGCTGCCAGGTTTCGCCATAGGGCAGCGGCAGCAGGCGGACCTTCTCGCCGTTGTAGCCGGCTTCCTTCAGCAGCGCCTTTGCCTTCGCCGGGTCATAGTCGTAGGTGGTTACCTTGTCGGTGTAGTATTTGATCGTCGAGGCCGACGGGCCGGTTGCGACCTTGGCGAGGCCGTTCCAGATCACGTCCTTGGCGAAGTTGCGGTCGATCGCGTACATCAGCGCCTGGCGGAATTTCTTGTTCGCGGTCGGGCCGGAACGGTTGTTGAGCCACAGCCAGGAGTGCGGGCTGAAGAATTCCCAGCCGGCGCCGGTGACGCAGACGTTCTTCAGCTTGGTGAGGCGCGGCACATCGAAATTCTCGACCGAGCCGCCGGGCAGCACGTCGACCTTGCCGGTCTCGAACGCCACCGCGCGCGCGGCCGCGTCGGGGATCACGTGCCAGTAGATCTCGTCGAGATAGGGCTTGCCCTTGATGTAGTAGTTCGGATTCTTGACCAGGCGAATGAAGGAACCCTTCTGCCACTCCTTGAACATGAACGGCCCGGTGCCAACAGGCGTGTTGTTCGCGGGATTGGTCTTGTAGTCGGTGCCTTCGTAGATGTGCTTGGGGATCATCGGCAGCGAGCCGACCTCGAAGATGCCGAGGAACGGGCCGAACGGCTGCTTCAGCGTGAACACGACGGTGTCGTCGTCCGGCGTCTCGACCTTGTCGAGCTGGGCAAGGTTGCCGCGGGCGCGCGGATGGGTCTGCTTGAGGAAATCGATCGAGAATGCGACGTCGGCCGAGGTGAACGGCTTGTTGTCGTGCCAGGTGACGCCCTTGCGCAGCTTGAAGGTATAGGTCTTGCCGTCCTCGCTGACGCTCCAGCTTTCGGCGAGGCCGGGCAGCGGCTCGAGCTTCGGTGAGTAGCGGAGCAGGCCTTCATAGATGTTGCCGGCGACCATCTGGGTCGGTCCGTTCTGCACCAGGCCGACCATCAGGCCCGGCGGCTCCGGCTGGATCACCGCGTTGATCACACCGCCGGATTTCGGCTCCTGCGCAAATGTCGCAGTGCTCAGGGCACTCGCCACCAGAAGGCTCAGCAGAACTCGCTTCAACATGTCCAATCTCTCTTGCTGGATTGTCCCGGCCGCAGCTCCGGGCAATGGCTGACGACTAGTTCACGAAATCCGGATCGGTGCGCGCAAGCATGCGCTTGAAGGCCGCCCACTCGCTGTCGGGCACGCCGTTCGTCTCGATGCTGTCGTAGAAGGTCGCGTATTGACCGGCGGTCTTCTGTGCGACTGCATCCGACAGCGGCGCGATCTCGGCGCCGGCCGCCTGAATCGCGAGTTGGGCGCGGCAGGAACGCTCCAGATTGTGCATCAGCTTGAAGGCCTCGGCGACCGAGCGGCCGCAGGTCAGCATGCCGTGATTGCGCAGCACCATCACGAACTTGTCGCCGAGGTCGGCAACCAGACGCTGCCGTTCGTCGAGATCCAGCGCGATGCCTTCGTAATCGTGATAGGCGAGGCATCCGGTGAATTGCATCGACCATTGATTGAGCGGCAGCAGTCCCTGCTTCTGGCAGGACACCGCAATGCCGGCGACGGTGTGGGTGTGCAGCACGCAGGCGACGCCCGGCCGCGCCGCATGTACCGCGCTGTGGATGGTGAAGCCGGCTGGATTGATACCGAGCCCGAGCGGATCGTCGATAACGACGCCGTCGAGATCGACGGTGACGAGGTTCGAGGCCGTCACCTCGTCGAAGCGCATTCCGTAGGGATTGATCAGAAAGCGGTCATGACTGCCGGGCAGCCGCACCGAGATGTGGGTATAGATGCTGTCATCGAGTCCTAGCCGATGAATCAGCCGGTAGGCCGCGGCGAGGTCGATGCGGAATTGCTGGTTCTGGTCCTTCACGGCCTCGGGCCGCACATGCGTCGTCATCGTTGCTGCTAGTCCCTGTCCACGGGCCATTCGTGTTTGCATTGCAACACCCGCACCACTAAACTGTCGACAATCTAAGAATTGATCAAGCCTAAACTGTCGACAATCGACGATTAAATCCTGTACAATGGTCCAAACGGACCCTTTTGATGCGCACGATGTCCCCTCCGGTCGGCTTGCCGGCCCTCAACGAGACAGACCTGGTCGGACAGGTCGCCCGTCGCTTGACCGAAGCGATCGTTCAGGGGCGGCTGCAGCCGGGATCAAAGGTCGTCGAAGCTGGAATCGCGCGCGAACTGGGTGTCAGCCGGGCACCGGTGCGCGAGGCGGCGCGGCTGCTCGAGCAACAGGGCTTGCTCGTCGCCAATCCGCGCCGCGGCTTCTTCGTCCGGCAGTTTGCCGCCAACGATATCGACGAGATCTACGATCTGCGGCTCTGCGTCGAGCGTCATGCCGCGGTGCTCGCGGCGCGCAACCTGACATCCGAAACGCGCGACCTGCTGCGTCGGCAGATCGACGTGCTGCACGAGACAGCCGATCTCGACGATCCGGCGCGGCAGGTCGAGGAGGATTACCGCTTCCATCGCCTGATCTGCGAGATCGCCGGTAACCGGCGGATGCTGCGGCTGTTCGACGATCTCGCCTCCGAGCTGCGCATGGTGATCGGCCTGATCGGCCGCCTCTATGACGATCCGCACGAGATCGCGCGCACGCACGAGCCGGTGCTCGCTGCGATCGAGGCCGGCCATCCGGAGCGTATCGTCGCGCATGTCGACCATCACATCGGTCATGCCTGGCGCGAAGTCGGAAGACTGGTGCGCGAGATTCCGCCGTGGCCGGCGGCGGCGAAATAGGCGCGCGTGATCTTGCTCAGGCGCGATGCCATCGATCTTGCTCATTCATCCAACAGGAGTGTCCCGTGAAGGCCGTCTACAGTGATCTCCACCGCAGCCATGATCCGCAGTTCTTCCTGGTCCGCGGTGTGGTCCAGCGCACCACCGAGCAGCCCCAGCGCGCCGACCGGCTGCTGGCGGGCCTGAGAGCCGGCAAGCACACGCTGATCGAGCCGACCAGGTTCGGGCAGGGGCCGCGGGCGCGCGTGCACAGTCCGGAATATCTGAGCTTTCTCGCCGAGGCCTGGGATGCATGGTCCGCGCTCGGCGATGCCGGGCCGGAGATGATCGCGAACATCCACCCGGTGCGCAACGCCGGCACCTATCCGACCCATATCGTCGGAAAACTCGGCTGGCACACGGCGGACACCGCGGCCCCGATCGGCCCCGGCACCTGGGCCGGCGCCTGCGCCTCGAGCGACGTCGCGGTCACCGCCGCGCAAATGGTGCTCGACGGCGAGGACGCCGTCTACGCGCTGTGCCGTCCGCCCGGTCACCATGCCTATCGCGATCTCGCCGGCGGGTTCTGCTTTCTCAACAACAGCGCGATCGCGGCCGAGCATCTGCGCCAGCAGCATGAGCGTGTCGCGATCCTCGATGTCGACGTGCATCACGGCAACGGCACGCAGGGCATCTTCTACGAGCGGCCGGACGTCTTCACCGTGTCGATCCACGCCGATCCGTCGTTCTTCTATCCATTCGTCTGGGGCTATGCGCATGAGCGCGGTGCCGGACCCGGCCTCGGCGCCAATCTCAACATTCCCCTGGCCAGAGGCACCGGCGACGACGACTACATGAAGGCGCTGGCGGCGGCGGAGAAGGCGATCCGTTCCTTCGCGCCGACCGCGCTCGTGGTAGCGCTCGGCCTCGATGCCTCCGAGAAGGACCCGCTCGCGGGCCTCGCGGTCACGACCGACGGCTTCCGCCGCATCGGCGAAGGGCTGGCCCGGTTCGGACTGCCGACGGTGCTGGTGCAGGAGGGCGGCTATCTGTCCGATATCCTCGGCGCCAATCTGACGGCGGTGCTCGGCGGGTTCGAGGCTGCGCGCTGACGTTTCTTGCGCCATTGCGCAATTCGTGAACAGACTTGCGCCATGCTTTCGGCTTTTGAGCGAGGGCTCCGTCGGTTCCTCATTGGCGATTCCAGGTCCCTCGGATGATCTGGCGCACAAAGTTCAGCAACTGGCCAAAGGCGAGCGCCACTCCATCGATGGATGTTGCTTCCTGCGTCGGCTCTAGTGACGCCGCGCCCGAAAGCTGTCGTTCCAGATTGCGCGCAAAGTCCGCGGTCAGACGTACCGCAAGGTCTCGTACCAGTCTGTCGCGCGCGATTTGAGCGAGCATGCGTTGCAGGGTGTAGCCGATTGAGAGTTCGACGCGGGTTGCAGTGCCTGAGTTGATCGGCACAACGCGATAGCGGATTTCGCCTTGGGTGGAAGAGCGGGTGCCCTGGTCGTTCCCCGTTCCCACGATGCGGCCCGACATCGTGTCGGGTTCGCGCTCGATGCGGGCGGCTCCGCGAAAGCCTGCCGAAATCGGGCCGAGCTTGACGCGGATCACCCCCTCGACATATTCCGGAGTAGGCCTGCCCGTGAGCGAAACGCCGGGAATACAGGCAGCAATTTGCGTGATATCGCCAAACATCGCAAAGACCCTGTCGGATGGAGCGGCAATGGTGAAACGCTCGTCAAAAACCTTGTCAGGCTCGAAGTCGGGAATTGCAGCTTTGCCGCTGATGCGCTCCTGAGGCGCGGCATCGGCCGGCTGCCTGGGCGTCCCTGGATGGGCAACGCCTGCGCCGTTGCTGGAGCCTACCGGTCCAAGCGCAGCGCGGCCGGCACCGGGCACAGGCCGGATGCCGCGTTCGCGCCTGGCTTCAACGACCGAGCGCACGGCCCGGACGATGCCGACATAGCCGGTGCAGCGGCAGAGATTGCCGCTCAGCCCGAGGTGGATCGCGCGTTCATCCGCGGCATCAAGACGGGCAAAAGGATGCCCTTGTGCCCAAATCCTCCGCCGATATCGGGCGAGATGATGCGGATGCGGCCCTGCTACGAGGACCTGAAGGCGCGGTTCGAGATATCTTTTCACGATGTTCGCCATCGCGTCTTGCCCGAATAAAGCCAGATCGAGGTCAGTCGCGGCAAGAGGCTTTCGGGTCTTATCGTCGAGCCGGGCGTCCTTGCGCTTCTCGGCGGCCTCGACCGCATTCCAGAGTCGAGCGCGGTCGGCCATCCAGGCCGGTGGGCCGGGCGGCAGCCTGATCTCGGTGAACACCAGATCGCGTCGGCCGCCGAAGGCGCTGTCCTTTAGGGGACGTACTTTGCCCACGGATACACTTGTCGTCGCAGTCGCCGCCGCTGCGGCGCCCGTCGAATTGCGTCCCCTAATCCCTCTGCAAGTCATTGGAATCACATGCGCTGACTTTCTCGCGTCGATGCGAATGTTGACGCCAACCGAGCAATGTTCGTGCCCTTTCGAAAGTCATGGTTCGGATTGAACTAAGCCGCAACACTTCCACTCGCGGAAATCAGCAAATCCGCCGGAATATGGAAACGTTCGCGCAGACGCTTCACCATCGCCATGCTCAATTCGCGCTTGCCGGACATGACCTCACTGACGCGGCTCGCAGTGCCCAGAAGCTGCACAAGATCAGCGCGCGTCAAACCATGTTGCTCCACCAGATAGGTTAGCAAATCGGGCAACGGCGGCGCTTTGCGCGGCCAGCGCACGCGTTCATAGGCCTCGATAAGGCGAGCCTGCGCCACCATGCGCGCTCGATCGGCAGCTTCGTTCGATTGCATCAGCTTGCCGACAAGCGCCTTGGCCGCCTGATGATCGGCCTGGTTCTGGATAATTATCAATGTTGCCTTCATCACACCGTCTCCGCGTCCATCTTGTCATAGTCTTAAAGAGCCGGACCGACGGAGCGCGGTCAAGGCCGCAAGCCGGCGGAGCCAGTCGCGCGCAGTGCGAGCCTTGACGGTGCACCGTTGGTCCGGCAGCTGCCTCCCATGCGATCATGGACGGACATCATCCATAGGACGCGCCGCAAACCGCTATGCTGCGATGGGTGGCGCTGTGGGGGACCGGGAACAAGTGGCAATGCCGGGAGTCATTCACTGCTCCCGCGATCTGGTTGCCCCCCGACCGGGAGTTTAGTGGCGATCCTGGCGCTCCCCGCGCCAGGGTCGCTGTCGGTTAAAGCAAGCCGTCGAGGAGGCGGTAATCCTGAGATACCCGCCGGTTCACGCCTCGCGCACTTTGAGCAACTGTGGTTTGTCCCAAATGCGGGTGCGCGTGAGATGTAAGGCCGCTCACCTCGGCAGGGTTCGGATCTGCAACCCGCAGAGTAGAAATCCGCTACTCGGCCGGAGGGACCGGATTTCGCCAACTACCGATTGACCATCGAAATACCGTGAACAAATCGCGATAAAGGTGATCGTTCGCACGCGAACTTCGTTGTTTTTGTTGCTCTTTTCGTTCGCTATTTGCGTTCGGGACGCAGGGCTGCGGGTCGGCAACGGGAGCTGAAACGGCCCTTTGAGGTTGATAGCAACCTTTTGATCTTCATCGTTGGGATAAGCGGCTGAAATCGCAGCAAATGCGAACGCCCTCCGAGCGCACCATAAACCCACGACATAGTTGCCTACTCGGGGGGACGCCAACTCATGCAAGAGAACAACATCACGCTGCGCCGAAACACCAACTCGCTTAACCGGCTTATCAACTGATCTTGAAATCGCGGATCGGTAGCCTCTCGTGCCGGCTGCTCCTTCCGAAGAAACTTATATCGATTGATAAGATTGCAAACGCAAGTAATATTATCTAGGTAGATAAGCTGTTTGCGGAAGGGGGCGGGATGAAAGCAATCATCGTTGGCGGAGGAATTGGCGGGTTAACCGCCGCGCTGATGCTGGCGGCGCGCGGAGTTGCCTGTGAGGTGTTCGAGCAGGCCGACAGCATTCGCGAGTTAGGTGTCGGCATCAACACGCTTCCGCACGCGATCCGCGAGCTCGCAACGCTCGGCTTGCTCGGTCGGCTCGACGCGATCGCGCTTCGCACCGACGAGCTCATCTATCTCAACCGCTTCGGCCAGGAGGTGTGGCGTGAGGCGCGTGGCGTGGAGGCGGGCCACGACGCGCCGCAGTTCTCGATCCACCGTGGGCGGGCCGGAGGGGGGGGGCGATGCGGTGGAGGAGCTTGCCCCCGACGGCTTCAGCAATGTGGAAGCGGTCATGAGCTACGCGCGACGCAAGGCGATCGTCGAGGGCTACGCGGCGACCGCGGGCTTTGCCGTCCGCGCCGCGGGCGAGCACGCGCTGTATTCCTGACCCATCGCATTGGATATCAGAATCGTCGGTTGAGAGCGGCGCGCCGGCGCACGCGCGGCTTGTTCGCGCCGCGCGGCTCGTCCGCTATGACTATGCGGGAGAGATCTCAGGGGTATCTGCTTGATCGCCGAGCCGCAGATATAACTTGCAAATGCAACTAATTGTCGCTAGCCTCCCTCTCAACTGAACGAGGGGGAAGCGATGGCGACTGCAGGCGAAGCGGCGTGCGACCTGATTTTTTGCGAAGCGACGGTGATCGACGGCAGCGGTGCGCCGCGATTTGTCGCGGACGTCGCGGTGAAGAGCGATCGCATCGTCGCCATCGGCGATCTCGCCGGCGTAGCGGCGCGCGAGGTGGTTGAGGCGCGAGGCCGGGTGCTGGCGCCGGGCTTCATCGACACCCACAGTCATGATGATAATGCCGTGCTGGCGACGCCCGGCATGGAGATCAAGGTCTCCCAGGGGGTGACCAGTGTCGTGAACGGCAATTGCGGCGTGAGCCTCGCGCCGCTCGCCGTGGACAGTCTGCCGCCGCCGCCGGTCTCGACCCTCGGGGAAGCGAAGGACTTCGCTTTTCCAACCATGGCGGCCTATCTCGATCGCCTCATGGCGTGGCCCCCCGCGGTCAATACCGCGAGCCTGGTCGGACATTCGACGCTGCGGGTCGGTGCGATGAGAGACCTCAATCGCGAGGCAAATGCTGAAGAACTGGCCGTGATGCGCGAGCGCCTGCGCGAGGCGATGGCGGCGGGCGCGATCGGGTTCTCAAGTGGTGTGTTCTATCCGCCAAGCCAGGCCGCCACGATCGCGGAGACGACGGAGCTCGCGCGCGTCGCCGCTGAGGCCGGCGGCATCTACACGTCCCATGTCCGAGACGAGAGCGATGGCATCGTAACCTCGCTCCAGGAAGCCATCACGGTCGGTAGCGTCGCCGGCGCACCGG
This sequence comes from Bradyrhizobium sp. USDA3010, assembly GCF_056429065.1. Taxonomy (NCBI): domain Bacteria; kingdom Pseudomonadati; phylum Pseudomonadota; class Alphaproteobacteria; order Hyphomicrobiales; family Nitrobacteraceae; genus Bradyrhizobium; species Bradyrhizobium sp. USDA3010. The sequence goes on along the minus strand of NZ_JBWJZD010000008.1, from coordinate 264,836 downwards.
TGGTGATCTCCCATCACAAGGTTGCCGGCGTGAAGAATTTCGGCCGTTCGCGCGAGACGCTGGCGCTGCTCGACAAGGCCAACGAAACCCACGAGGTCGGGTTCGACGCTTATCCGTACACCGCGGCGTCGAGTTGGCTGACGCCCGACTATCTGAGCCTGTGTAGTCGCGTTACGGTGACGTGGTCAAAGCCCTTTCCGGAAATGAAGGGGCGTGACATCGCCGCGATCGCGCGGGAATGGGGCTGTGATGACAAGGAGGCGGCGAGCCGGCTGCAACCGGGCGGCGCGGTGTACTTCCTGATGGACGAGGCGGACGTGCGCCGTGTTGTCTCCCATCCCCGCGCGATGATCGGCTCCGACGGCCTGCCTAACGACATGCATCCGCATCCGCGGCTGTGGGGTACCTTCCCGCGCGTGCTCGGCCACTACGTCCGCGACGAGAAGCTGTTCGATCTCGAGGAGGCGGTGCGGCGCATGACTGGCTTGCCCGCGGCAACGTTCGGCTTCGCCGACCGCGGCGCGGTGAAGTGCGGTGCCTTTGCCGATCTCGTTTTGTTCGATCCGGACACCGTGATCGACGCGGCGACCTTCGAGCAGCCAGTGCAGACGGCGCACGGAATCGAGCTCGTGCTGGTCAACGGGGTGCCGGTGTGGCGCGACGGCGCCTCGACCGGCGCGCGGCCCGGCCGTGTGTTGCGGCGTCAATCGATGCGCGCGGCCTAGAGCGCAGCGCGTCGCCGGATCGATATCAGAGGAGGACCACTTTGGGTCGCGAATTCACCAAGATCGACATGAGCTTCGATCGGATTCCCTACGACTGGGAAAGCCGCAAGGCTTGGCTCGATATTCCGTTTCCCAGCGAGGAATATGATGCACGGGTCGCCCGGGTTCGGCAGGCGATGGGGCAGGCAGGTCTCGATGTAATCCTGATCCACGGCGGACCTGGCTGGCTCAATGGCGATGTGCGCTGGATCTCGAACTTCCCGTCGCAAATCGGCAATACCGTCGTCGTGTTGCCAAGCGACGGGCCGCTGACGCTGACGACGGATTCGATCCTGCACTCGGCGCCGATGCATTCCTTCGTGCACCACACCTGGATCCGCGATGTTCGCCCCGGCCACCTGCCGGGGACGGTCAAGGACCCGCTCGGTATTGGCCGTCATGTCTGCGACGTCCTCGCTGAGCGCAAACTCACCGCCGCGCGCATCGGTCTCGTCGGCGAACGGTTCTTCCCCGGCGTGATCCTTCATGAGATTCGCGAGCGTTGTCCCGCCGCCACGTTTTCCTCGGCCCAGCTGCCATACTGGTCGGCAAAACAGATCAAATCGCCGCGCGAAATCGCCTTCATCGAGCGGGCCGGACGAGCGACCGCCGCCGGTCTCGAAGCGGCGATGGATCTTGTCCGGCCCGGTGTGACCGAGCTCGAATTGTCGGCCGCGGCGCACCGCGCCATGGCCGGACTCGCCGACTGGGTGGGACACTGCATGGTCGCCACCGGGCCGCGCTCGGGGTTGAAGCACCTCTTTCCGACTGCGCGCAAGCTCGAGGACGGCGACATGGTGTTCCTCGACATGGGCGTCCATCTGCAGGGCTACTTCACCGACACTGCGCGTACGATGTGCGCGGGTGTAGCTGGTGCGCGGCAGCGCAAGGTGCTGCAATGCGGCCTCGACATGTTCGAAGCGGTGGTCGCCGCGGCCAAGCCGGGCGCCGTCATCGCCGAATTGCAGAATATCGCCCAGGGTATCGCCGAGGACGCCGGCCTTGGCGAACATTACTGGCCGAGTGGCTTCGGCCATGGCATCGGCACCAACATCGCCGAGCTGCCGAGCCTGCACTGGAAGAGCGATGCTGTATTGCAAGCGGGGCACGTGTTCGCGCTCGAGCCGATGATCGTGATCCACGACTTCGGCTGCGGCGTGGTCGAAGACCAGATCTTGATCACCGAGACTGGCGCCCGCTCACTCACGCCTGCGAAGAAGAAGGTGTGGTGATGACAAATTTCAGTTCGCCGCAGGAACCGCGGCAAAGTATCAATGCCGATCTGATCGGCGTGCCGGGCGGCGCGTTGCAGCTCGTGACTCCGGCGCTTGTCATCGATCTCGCTGCGATGCGCGAGAATCTCCATCGCATGACGCGGCAATGCCGGGATGCTGGCATGGCGCTGCGTCCGCACGGCAAGACCCACAAGTGCAGCGTCATTGCCCGCGAGCAGATCGCCGCCGGCGCGGTCGGCATCTGCGCGACCACGGGGCGAGAGGCGATTGCCTATTCGCAAGCCGGCTTGCCGGGCCTCCTGGTCACGACGCCGATCGTCCAACGTGCCCATATAGAAACGTTGGCGACGCTGCATCGCAGGGGGGCTGACATCACGCTGATATTCGACACTGCCGAAAACATCGTTGAATGGGAAGCCGCGCTTACCGGTGCCGAGCGCCTGCTGCCGGCGTTCGTCGACCTCGATCTCGGCATGGGGCGCACCGGCGCGGCGTCGATCAGCGCCGCTGTCGAGCTCGCACGGCGGCTGCACGGCTCGTCGGCGCTGACCTATGCGGGGCTGCAAGCCTATTCGGGCCGCGTGCAGCACATCCTCAGTTACACCGAACGCCGTGCCGTCTATCTCAAGCAGATCGAGCGGCTACGGCAAACGCTAGCGGCGCTGGAGGCCGCGGCGCTCCGCCCGCCGGTCGTCAGCGGTGGCGGCACCGGCACCTTCGCCATCGACGTCGAGCACGGGCTCTATACCGAGAGCCAGGCCGGCTCCTATGCGCTGATGGACGTCGACTATGATGTAGTCGAGCTGTTTCCCGACCGCGCCAACCCGTACCGCTTTGCATTGTACCTGCGCACCTCAGTGGTCAGCGCCAACCAGCCGCATCACGTCAGCATCAATGCGGGCTTCAAGAGTTTGTCGACCGACGGGCCCTTGCCCCGCGTGCGATCTGGGCAGTGGCCCGGAGCGGCGTACGATTTCTTTGGCGACGAGTTCGGCCTGATCGCTCTCGCACAGGGAGCCCCGCGGCCGACCGTGGGAGATTTGGTGGACATCGAGGTGTCGCACTGCGATCCGACCATCAACCTGCACGACTATTTCCATGTGCTCGATGGTGACACAGTCGTCGACATCTGGCCGGTTGACGCGCGGGGTGTGCTCTAGGCGCGAGAGGCTGGCGCCACCCGGTCAGCACGGCGGATGCCCCCGCCGCGACCGTGGCGGCGCTGCTGGGGGGCAGCAAAGGACAACGCGTGTCCGGCAGAGAGGTCGCAGTATGATCGTCATCACGCGTCAGATTCGCGCGGCACGCGCGCTGTTGGGTTGGGAGCAGTACGAGCTCGCCGTCCAGTCCGGCGTCGCCATCTCGACAGTGCGTCGGCTTGAGGGCTCGAAGTGCGCGGTGAACGTGCAGTCCGACACGGTCGAGAAGATACGACTGGCATGCGAGCGCGCTGGCATTGACTTCATCGGCTATCCCAATCCCGGTGTGCAGTTCAAAACCGGCGACCGAGCCCTGCCCGCCGACCTGCAGCAGGTGGTGATCTCCAGCTTCGCAATGCAGGCACGCGTGCTCTAGCGGCGCGCACAACGAGCGCGCGATGGATGCGAGATACAATGCGTGAGATCCCTGTCGCCGCACTGAAACACTCGACCATCATTATCGATCCCCGAGATGTTTTATAATTGAAATAATGTCGTCGACCGCCTTTCATCGTCTTGCGTGTTCAGCAATGGGCGGTCGCTGACCGTGTCCATCGCACGATGGCAGCGCAGAAACGAACGAGGAGGGGGCTATGAGAACAGGGAAGATCGGAATCGCCGTCGCGGGAATCATGGCCGCGACCCCGGTGAGTGCCTACGAATTCGGCTACTCAGGATACGCTTCGCTACCAGGCGTCACGGTGGGCGGGGCAACTGCCGGCGCGCCGCCGCCGGGTGTCTACATGTTCAATCAGGTCGGCGTGACGGTAGGCAGCATCGTTGGTCCGGGCGCGCCGAACATCAACGGTAGCGCGACGCCAGTCCACGTCTCGGGCGCAGCCACCGGGCTGTTGTGGGTGCCGGGCTGGACGTTTCTTGGCGCGACCTATGATGCGGTCGTCGTACAGCCCTGGTTCGCGGTCGATGTCGGCAACCCCGTCGACGCGCACCCGGTCGGCTTTCACAATACCTATTTCGTACCGGCCGAACTGAGTTGGAAGCTCGGCGACAGCGGCTTCTTCGTCAAGACGGGCTTCGGCTTCTACGCCCCGAATGGCAACATCTCAGGCGCCAACGGTCTTGGCGGCATCGGCAATCCGTGGTGGACGTTTCAGCCAGAGTTCATCGTGTCCTACCTGAAGGATGGGTGGAACTTCACCGCCAACGTGTCGCGTGAGTTCAACACCAAGAATTCAATCACGGACTATCGCACCGGCGACATCATGCACGCCGAGTTCACCGCCACCAAGACGATCGAGCGTTGGACCGTTGGTGGTGTCGCCTTCTACGTCGGACAGGTGACCAACGACACGTCCAGCGCGTTCTACAAGGGCGCCATCAACTCGAACAAATATGACGTCTGGGCCGTTGGCGGCTTGGTTGGCTACGACTTCGGCCCTGCGAACTTCACGGTGTGGGCGCTCGACCGGGTGTCCGCTGTGACGTCAGGCGGAACAGCTGGTCCTCCGGGAGTGGATACCGCTGCGATCTCGAAAGGCTACACAGTGTATGCACAACTCAGCTTCCGCCTGTGGGCGCCTGAAGAGAGTGCAATTCCGACGCACCTGCCGCTCATCCGCAAATAGACCTCGTCGCCTAGCGCAATGCCGCGAACTATCGCGGCTGCGCCAGTATCATCCCTTCATCACCTTAGAACATCAACATGATCTCCGAGACGACCGGCATAACGCCTGGCAATTCCGGCCTCGGCGGCATTTCCTGGAACATCCTCGGGCAGACATATGTCCCTAAGCAGTTCACGGACCGTTGCTTTGCGTGGCATGCGACGCTGCCGCCCGGAACCTTCGTGCCGCCGCACATTCATCCAACCCAGGACGAGTATCTCTATTTGCTCCAGGGCCCGCTCGACGTCCTGCTCGATGGTATCGAGGTAGGCGCGGCAACCGGAGATCTCGTTCGTCTACTGATGGGACTTCCCCATGGCATCTTCAACAAGTCTCCTGGCGTCGCCAAGGTCGTGTTCTGGGTGTCTCCGTCGCGCCGGCTGTTCGACCTGTTCAGAGGGCTCGACAATCTCACCGATCCCGACGCAATCGTCGCGCTCTCAGCACAGCATGAAGTCGATTTTCTTCCGCCCGTGGCGTGACGGCGGAGGAGTCCTGAAGCAGGCACGTCACGAGAACAGGAGCCATCGTCAATGAAGACGTTTCTCACGACCGACTGGGGGGCCTGGCGCTGCCGATGCCGGCTTCGTGCCTCAATTTCCTCGACCGGCAGATCTTTCGATCCTCAGTCGGGCAATGAGTGCCGAATTGCTTCTGTCGGACGGTGCAGCACTTCGCTACGCTCGAGCAGCGGGCGATGGCTGCCGCTTTCATGCTGCTGGTGACCAATTTGTTCGAGCTCGGTCTCTCGGCTCGGACGCGCTGCGCCATATTGGTCTTGACCCACTGCAGCGCGCAGAGCTGGTCGAGCAGACCGTAGTTGTTGGTGGTCCGCGTCGGGTCGGTCGCCGCAAGTTCCGGATGGGCGAGAAAGCCGAACGGTCCAAGCCGATAGTTGAGCGTAACCAGTACGACACCGCGCTCGGCAAAATGCGCGCCGTCATATCCGCTTTCGCTTCCCGAGCCGGTGAAGAAGCCGCCGCCGTGGATCCAGACCATGACCGGCGCCACAGCTTGCGGCGGCGCTGGCGCCCAGACGTTGAGATAGAGACAGTCCTCGCTGGTTGTGGTCGCACGCTCCGGTGAAATGGTGAGCTCCGGCGGCAGTGCCGGCTGCGGGCTCGCGGGGCCGAAGGCGTCAGCATTGCGCACGCCGTTCCACGCACCGATCGGTTCTGGTGCAAGCCACCGCCGCGCGCCGGTCGGTGCATGGGCGTAGGGAATTCCGAGGAACGATCGCACGACGCCGTGCTGTAGCCCGCGGAACTCGCCGGCCGGAGTTGTGACAACGCTTGCATCCATTATTCGATCGCCAGGGCCGTCGCGACTTCATCGCCCACCTCGCTGAGATCGTTTGCGCGCGCAAGGCCACGGTGGATTGTTCCGAGACCGAGGCACATCAACTGCGCCGCACCTTCGGGCAGATCCTGGCAAGCGATTCGGTTGATTCGGTCGGCGATCGGCCAGAGCTTGTCGAATAGTTCTTTGCCCTTGTTCGTCAGATTCAGGCGCAAGATGCGCATGTCCTGGTCGTCGGCCGTGCGTTCGATCCAGCCCGCGCGGATCATCTGCTCCATGGAGCGTGAAAGCGTGGTCGGATCGATGGTGGCGTATTCGGCGACCTCGGTCATGGTGATCCCCGGCCGCACATGCACCGCGAGCACGACGCGCCATTCTGGCACCCGCACGCCGAGGGCCCGGAATTCGCGGGCCAGCAGCCGGTCGCGCCGACCCATGATCTGAGTAACCCAGAAGAAGATGTGGCTGTGTGCGACCGGCGCCGGCGGCGATTGCGGCGGACTGTCGTCGAGCTCATCGAGTGGCGGCAGCGCTTTGATTGCGCTGGCAGCATCAACGGCGCGCACGCCGCGAACTGGTTTTTCCTTTGGCATCCCGTCGTCCGGTCTTGTTCGATTTCAAAGTCGCAACATACCGAATATACTTGCAAATGCAATTAAATGATGATGATTGCGGCAAGAATGCCGAACTTTTCGAACTTTTGTCAATGCAAACGCAACTGTCTGGTGAGCTGATTTGAGGACCAAGCTGCTGCGTTGGACTGGGGCTCCGATCCGTGAGCAGGTCGCTCATAAGGTGACGCTCAACCGCATCTCGGTCCTGAAAACGGGGCGCGATTCAGGTCCAGATCGATATGGCACGTGCAGCGCAGTCGCCAAGCGTACCGCCGATGCGATCGACGGCTTGCGTTGGAAGTCGCAATCCGGGTGGAACATCTGACCGATAGCGCGCCGCTACCAGACCTGTTCCCTTAGTTCGGATTTGGACACGCAAAATTTGGAGACCGGGATGAAACTCGACGAATACGCACGTTATGACGGATTGGGCCTTGCCGCGTTGGTACGGAGCGGCGAGGTGAGCGCTGGCGAGGTGGTCGAGACCGCCCAGAAGGCCATCGACGCCGTCAATCCCACCCTGAATGCCGTGATCGGCAGGATAGAGCCGCGCGCGCAGGCCGGAGACCGCAACGCTCCGTTCTTCGGCGTTCCCTTCCTGATCAAGGATCTCGCGCTGCACGCCGAAGGCGTGGCTTGCGACATGGGCAGCCGGCTGGTCGCGGGCAGCTTCGTCTCGCCCCATGACACCGACCTGATGCAGCGCTTCAAGGCCGCGGGCGTCGTGACGCTCGGTCGCACCAACACGCCGGAATTCGGGTTCTGCAGCACCACCGAGCCGGTGCTTCATGGTCCCACGCGCAATCCCTGGGATACGGGCCGATCGCCGGGCGGCTCGAGCGGCGGTTCAGCCGCAGCCGTCGCCGCGGGCATCGTGCCGATCGCGCATGCCAACGACGGCGGTGGGTCAATCCGCATTCCGGCCGCCTGTTGCGGGCTGGTGGGGCTGAAGCCGACGCGCGGACGCACGCCGCCGGGCCCCGAGGTTGGTCAGGCGTTGCACGGGCTTGGGGCCGAGCATGTGGTCTCACGCACTGTCCGCGACTGCGCGTCCATGCTGGATGCGGTGCAGGGGCCGGGCGTCGGTGATCCATTCGTGATCGCGCCGCCCCTGCGGCGCTACGCGGAGGAGGTCGGCGCGCCGGTGGGGCGGCTGCGTGTGGCGGTCTCGCTGTCGGGCATGATGGACGCCACGATCGACGACGATATCCGCGGCGAGGTGATGCGGGTCGCTCGCCACCTCGAATCCCTGGGCCACTACGTCACCGAGACCTCTCCAGCCTTCGACGAGACCACGTTCCACACCGCGAACATGACCTATTGGTGCGGGTTTCTTGCGGCCGGCGTGCTCGGGATCGCCCGGTCGAACGGTCGCAAGCCGTCGCGCGAGACGCTCGAGGCCACGACGCTCGCGTGCTACGAATACGGCGCGTCGTTGAAGCTGACCGATGTCGAACTGGCCGACATGCTCGCCAACACCGTCTGCCGTGCCGTCGCACCGTTCTTCAATGACTACGATGTGCTCTTGACGCCGACGGCCACCGGTGCCGCACTGCCGCTCGGCTTCACCAATGCCGACGATCCGAAGCTCGGCGCAAAGGGGTGGTACGAGCACCTGTTCCGGTATGCTCCATTCACGGCGCTCTACAACATGACTGGCCAGCCGGCGATCAGCCTGCCGCTCGCCGTCGATGCGAAGGGCCTGCCGGTCGGCATGCAATTCGTTGCGCGTTTCGGTGCCGAAGACATCCTTCTGCGCCTCGCCGCACAGCTCGAGCAATCGTTGCCGTGGGCCGGCCGCCGCCCGGGCGTTCACGTTGCAGCGTAGGCAGGTTCCCGGCGGCGCGCACGTTCCGAAGTGCAGCTGCCGAAATCCCCTTGCGAAGGAAAATCCTGTTGTCGAGAACCGTGTTTCACATTGAAAACGTGATCTGAACCGCACTACTCTTCGACCAGTTTTCGCAGAGGAATATCCTGCAGCGAGATCGGAGGCAGTGCATGTCGAACGTCGCGTCAACGTCCGTGCCTGCGAAGTCTCGCCGACGGGCGCGGGTGCGCAACGGCGCGGCCGACATGATTTCGCCACGCTCGCGCGACGGCAGCCTAGCCCGCCGCGCGAGCGCCTTCCTGCTCGATCTCTATGCGATGTCACGCACGCATTCGTTCGACCGTTTCCAACAGGCGACACTGTCGCGGCTGCGCGTCGAGTTGCCGTTCTGCTCGGCCTATTGGGGCATGTTGCGTGCACCGTCGGAAGGTCCCCTGATACTGCACAGCACCTTTGTTGATGAGTTGCCCGGCGAGTTTGTCCGTGAGTGGGAGACCGTCAAGCACAAGGACGAGCTGGCGGCGCGTGTCATTGCGAGGCCAGGCGTAGCATCGAGCATCAGGACCGTGGACATGAATCACAATGAATTCATGGCCATGGGTGAGCGGTTTGGAATCGGCAGCGCCACTTCCATTGCCGTGGTCGCCCCCGTACCCAGGCTACTGACGTTTCTGTCGCTCTATCGACCGTTCGATGAGCCGCCATTCGATCACGACGATCGCTGCCTGCAAGAAATCATCATGCCCCATGTCGCCGCCGCGTGGCATGCGAACCGGATGCATCATTTCGAAGGTGTGCGTGCCGGCACGGATGGATCCCGCAAGGGCTTTGCCGTCGCCGACAGATACGGCGTGCTGCATGTCAGCAACGCCACTTTCTCCGCCTTGATGCGCAGCGAATGGCCCAGTTGGAGCGGGCATGAACTGCCCGCCGCGCTGCGCTCGTCCATTGCAGGGGGCTGCGATTACGAAGGCGATCAGCTGACCGTCCTGTTACGCCGCCAAGGCGACCTAATCTTGCTCCAGGTTCGCCGGCGCAGTGCGCTCGACCGCCTCTCGCCGCGCGAGGCCGAAATCGTTGGCTGGTATCGCGAAGGTCTATCCTACAAGCAGATCGCCATGCGGCTCGGTTGCTCTCCGTACACGATCCGCCATCACCTCCGCGAGATCTACGGCAAGCTTGGCGTATGCAACAAGATTGCCCTCATCCGCCTCGCAGGTGACGCGCGCATGTAGTGACGACCACAAACAGGCTGCTCCGACAGGATTACTGTTCGGATCAAGGAATTTGCATCTCTGCGTGATGCGGGCCGCCAGGGGCGTCGGCCAATGCTCTGGCGGCCTGATGTCCGGCTAACCGATTTGCGGTCCGGCCGAAAACACGGTTCGTCCGCCAACGATGGTCTGAAGGACCTGGATCTTGGGCAGATCGTCGACCGGCACCTCGAAAGGATCGGCATCCATGATTGCAAAGTCGGCATATCCGCCGACCTCGATGGAGCCGATCCCCTTCCAGCCCAGAATATCGGCGGCGTCCTTGGTGAACATTCGGATCGCCTCCGAACGGGTGACCGGTTGGGAGCGATGCTGGTTCCTGCGGTTCGACCCGGCGAATTCACAGGTTTCGGCAAGCTTGATCTGCTCGAGCACGCTCTTGGGCCCCCAATCGGTCCCGCCGCCGACCTTGATTCCGTGATCGAGCAGCCGCCGCATCGGAATCAGGTCCGGCAGCGCGTGATCGCCGATCCGCTCGCAATACAAATCACCTTTGCCCCAGTGAAACCCCTTGCTGGTGGTACAGCACATGCCGTGCCTAGCCATGTTGCGCGCGCTGTTTTCGTTCACCAGAAGTGCATGCTGGACGATCCAGTGTTGGCGCGCGACGCTCTCCTGCACGCCGAGCTTGGCGATGGTGGCAAAGAAGTCGTCGAAATCGGGAGGGGTCGCGAGCAAGGCGCTCAGTCGCACGCCGGTCTCAGCACAGTGGCGCACCACCGTTTCCTCGACCCGGCGCGGCAAGAATTCCAGCCCGTAGGTCGTGCCGCCGTAGGGCGCCTTGATCGGCTCATACATCCGCAGAAAGCCGGGATTGCAGGGGCCGGTTCGGCAGAGCAGCACGCCTTCGGTGCGTAACCAGTCGTCGGTCAGGTCGGCTGCCTTGCTCATGAAGTCGATGACGTCACAAAGCTGGATGTCCGATGGCTGGTAGTGGATGTCGAATGCCGTGTCGGCGACATCCAGTCCAGCCAGCACGCGGCACGTCATCTTGCCTTCGCGGCGAAGTGTCTGATACGCAGCGAGTTGCGCCGCATTCATCGCGTGAATCTCGAAAATGCTCGTCACGCCAATGCTGTTCATCTCCGCCATCCCCGCTTGGCCGGCGATCGGCCAGATTGCAGGCGGCGGCGCTGGAAGTTTGCTCAGGATCTGAAGCCAGAACGGGTCACGCGTATAGTAGTTGGTCACCGCGCCACGCAGGATTCCACTGACTCGGTCCTCCGAGTCGCGATCGATCCAGACGTCGCAAACGCGCTCCGGCAGCACCTCGGAAATGCCGAGTTGGCTCAGCGCCAGGCTGTTGAGCGCGACGATGTTGGGTTGCTTTGGCGCATAGGCCTGAATGATCACCGGATGCTTGTCGGTCGCCTCATCGAGGCGCCAGCGATTGGGAAGTGTCCCCTCCGGCAGGTCGCGATAGGAGCGGCGAATAAAGTAGTGAGCTTCCCCGACCGGAGTGCAGAATATCCATTCGCCGGGCGGCGTCACCGCGGCTCGGGCACGGATGCGCGAGACGATGTCATCGTGCGACTGTGCGTCGCTCAGATCGATCGCCGCCACCTTCAAGGCAGCGAAGTGCATGGCGTGCGGATGGGTGTCGACAAATCCGGGGAGGATCGTTGCCCCCTTAACGTCGAAGCGTGGAGCGCTTGCCTTGACCATCCTTTCCAAATCGCCGAGCGCGCCGACGGCGGCAACTCTTCCGCCGCGGACCAGGATGGCTTCCTGAGGCGGCGATTGAAAATCGCAGGTCTGCACCCGGCCGCCGTGCAGCAGAAATTCCGTTGGTTGATCGTTCGACATGTCTCTCTCCACACTTGCAAGATCCCGACTGCGCGAGACCTTTGACAAGGCTGACGTCGTGCCTCATGGTTGCCAATCATCCTTCGGAGTGACGATCATGGCGCGCGGCGCTTGGCGATCGCATATCGCGGCGGCGGGCGGTCGGGCTGCTCACATAACCGGGCGTGGGTCGTGTGAGCAGTTCGATGCGCCGAAGTGCGGCGCTGTTCTGCCGTCCCTGATCAACCTCGCGCGCGTGCTCGTTGAAGCGCTCAGCTTTTTCGAGCGGACGATGCCGATCTCGAGCAGCTGTTTCTATTGGGTCGACGCCGAAGCCAATGCGGACCACCAGCAACTGCGGTCGCTGGATTCGGTCTGGCTCAGGGCCTATCGTGAGGAATTTCATCGTTGCGATCCGCTTCATCCGCGCCGTTGGCGCGCGGAACGTGGGCGGGTCGCTGCTCTGGATGGCACCGCGAAGCTGCGGGATCGCGGCTGCCGAAGCTACGTCGATAACTTTCTGTTGCCGCAGAACACGCCGTATCAGGCGGAGATCTATTTCTGGCAACGAGATCGGATGGTTGCCGGGATGTCGTTGCTGCGGACCGCCGATCTGGGAGCGTTCACATGCGGCGACATCCGCTCGATCGAGTCCGGGCTGCCGCTGATCGACCTGTCACTTTCGCTTCTGCCGGACGCCGCGCCGCTGGACGGGGGCCGCTTGAAGCTTACGCCGCGGGAGGCCGAGATCACGGCGATGGTGGCGGCGGGCGACAGTAACAAGCTCATTTGCCGCAAGCTCGGGATCGAATTGCCCACCGTGAAGACGCATTTGAAGCGAATCTTTCAGAAGACCGGTGTTGGATCGCGTACCGAACTGATCAACAAGCTCTATCTGGCCCGGCGGTGAAACCCTTCGCGCGACCCTGATCGTCATCCTTGCGGGTGATGGCCGCGCGGCGGAGGTCCTGCTAGCTCTCTCTCTCTCAAGACAGGGAGCTTCGGTGGATATGACTGACCCAAACGGCGAGGAGGCCGTCACGATTGGGGGCGCCGTCGATCGTACGGTTGCGCCCTATCTGGCGATCGGCCTGTCGACCATCGTGACGGGTATTGCGGCGCGCCATCACATCCGGAGAAATCTCGAGAACATTGAAGAGGCCGTTCACGCCGCGATCTCAGTCTGCGGCATCAACATGCCAGTCAAGCTCGTCGCACTTGCGGAGGGCGCATTGACCGGCTTTACCGATGAAATCTTCGATATCCCGCACGCCACCGCTGCACGCGAGCTGTTTATCGATGTTCCCGGCGAGGAAACGGAGCATCTGGCAGGTCTTGCCCGGCACTATGGCGTCTATATCGTTGCGCAATGCAAGGCGAGATGGCCCGAGGTCATGCGCGATCGCTTCTTCAATACGCTGTTCGTCATTTCGCCGACCGGCGATGTGGTGCACAAGGCTGCCAAGAACCACGTCTGGTGCCGGGAGCGAAGCTGTACGCCGCATGATGTGTACGACCGCTGGGTCGAATGCTTCGGCGATAGCGTTGAGGCATTCTTTCCGGTGCTTCGGACCGCGGACATCGGCAATCTCGGGACCATCTGTTGCTCGGACGGCGAATATCCCGAGGCCGTGCGCGCGCTCGCTTTCAACGGCGCGGAGGTCGTCTACCGCCCGTCGGAGGCGATGCCGATGACCGGCAGCAGCTATCCGGGGGGAGGCTCCTGGATGATCCAGAACCGCGCGCATGCGGAGTTCAATTCCGTCTTTATGCTATGCCCCAACATCGGCCCGGTGTATTTGAGTCCCAGTTCGCAGCACGCAATCGACATCGCCGGCGGCAACAGTCACATCGTGGACTACCGGGGCAACATCGTGTCGTATTCCGCGTCAGCAGCGAACACCATGACCTGCGCCGTGATCGACATCGAGGCGCTGCGCCAGTTTCGCGCGATGAACCTCAACAGCAACTGGCTGAAGGACCTCAGAACAGAGCTATTTCGTACCATGTATAACCGGTCGATCCATCCGAAAAATCTTTGGATCGCGGATGAGCCGGCGAGCCATGCCGCGGTCGACGCAATTTACCGAAGCAACATCGAGAAGCTGTACCGGTACCGCGTTTGGGAGCGTCCAGGGATCCATCGCCACGGCGCGGCCTATCAGCCCGCCAACGATGTGCCAGCGACGGAAGCCTGGGATCGGATGAAGGCCCTCTGGCGCGCATGGAACTGAGGGGTCCCAGAGCCTACGATCCGAATTCTTCGGCCCACGATGAGCAGGAGCTCGCCGTTCGGTCCGCACCGACACGATCAAGCCTCTGCCGAGCAGCCCTTATTTTCGATGGTTTTGCGTCAAGCCCTTCGAGGAAGACGCAGTCAGCTCGCGGCTGAAGAGCAAAGGTCTTCGATGGCCGACCATCGAGGCGCGCAAAGCGCGTCGGTGGAGATCGAAGCCGCGGCGATCATATACCTTATCCGAGCCTTGGTAGTTTGTGGGGGAGCTTGAATTTAGATTGTCAGCCAGACATTCGAGGCTGCGCATGGCGGTGATAGCGCACCTGACACGATTCGAACGTGTGACCTTTGCCTTCGGAGCAAGATAACGTGCCCGTCCGAATTGTGAATAGGCGCCCAACATTGACCCCGTCATCATGAGGTCGATCAGGTACTTAGAATGCCGATCGGCGCTCGGACCCCACGCCGAGTGACATACATGTCTCTCGACTGCGCAGGCAGCGTTGTCGCTTGAGGGGCCGTGACCGCTTGGCCGCGCATTGAATGCGCGAACTACCGAGTGCGCCGGATGAGCGCAGAGGCCACTCCAGCGTGTGAAGCAAAAGCAGGGAGCCCAGCCCGCTTGTATCAAATTGCGCTGCAAAAACGAGCATTGGGAGCCGCATTTTAATCCAAACCATACGTTGACAGCCACGGCAGGTTCGGCATAATTTTACGAATATCGGGTAAAAAGTTCGAAAATCGGAATTTATGGACGGGCGTTGGACTTACAGGGCTAGCCTTGTTTGTCTTTACGGGAGGGGAATCATGATCACTAAGCGCACGATGCTTGGACTGGTATGTGCGGCGGCGATAGCCGGCTCGCAGAATGCGGCAGCTGAAAACGCGCCGATTTCGATTGGAGCAACTATTCCTACAACCGGGCCATTGTCGCTAACCGGTAAGCAGTATTTTAACGCCCTCAAGCTCGCGGAAGAACACATCAACGCGGCTGGTGGCATCAACGGACGGCCGATCAAGTTCACCTTTGAAGATACGCAATCGTCAAACGGCACGGCGGTGACTGCCTACGTAAAGGTCGTTCAGGAAGCGTCGCCCGTCTTTGTATTTTTATCGAGCTATTCGACGCAGAACTTCGCTGTCTCTCCTGAAGTCAAGAAGACTGGGATTCCCGCGATGTACGCAGGCGGAGCAGACGCTGTCGCCGACGCGGGCAATAACTTGATGTTCCGTATCCGGCCCGCTGACAGCCTTGCGGCACGGGCGATGGCGCGCTTTGCGAAGTCGACCCTTAAATCGCAACGGCCGGGGATCATATACATTCAGAATGACTTCGGTCAGGGCGGGGCGCAGGACTTAGCGAAGCAATTCGAGCTCGCCGGCACGCCGTCTGTCGGGATGGAAGCGTACGGCCAGAACGACAAGGACTTCTCGGCGCAACTCCTAGGTCTGCGTCAAAAGGGCGCCGATGCGATCTTCGCGTTTGTCTATACGCAGGACGGCGCGATGTTGCTGCGACAGGCCAAAATGCTCGGCCTCAAAATGCCAATTGTCGGCTCGTCTGCTGCCTTCGTTCCTGCGGCTATTCAGCTTGTGTCTCCGTCCGATCTGGAGAACGTCTACGGGGTAGTTGATGCGTTCCTCGACGTAAACACTGGAGGCCGCATGCAAGAGTTTATCGAGCAATACAGGGCTAGATTCAAAAGCGACGCCGATCCCTTCGGACTTGCCTACTACGACGGTGCGATGTTGCTGGCCGAGGGAATGCGGAAGGTCGGAACCGAGCCGAAAGTGCTGCGAGACTGGCTTCAGTCAGTGCGTGATTGGAGCGGAATTGGCCACAACTACGCTTTCGACAACAAAGGTAATGGCGTTTTCGATCTTTCAGTGATCAAGGCCAAGCCTGGAACGAGAAGCTTCGAACTTGTTGAAAAACTCAAGCTTAACTGAATCGAGGGCCTGAGCCGATTCCGCCGGTCAGTTGCGAGGCCGCGCCGCTGATCCTCAAAGACGCTCACACAATACAAGGCAAGCTCATGTCCGATTTTCTTCAGCTGTTCGTCAACGGGTTGGCGTTGGGTAGTATCTACGCGCTTGCCGCCATCGGTTTCGTCATAATCTATTCCTCGACAGGCGTCGTCAATTTTGCGGCTGGTCAATTCGTAATGTTGGGCACGTTTTCGGGCGTCGCGATGCTCGTCAACTGCGGCCTGCCGTGGCCGATCGGCTACGTCGGTGCGCTGGTCGCGATGGTCCTTTTGGGAGCGTTGTTCTTCGCGGCAATCTATCTTCCGCTTCGTAGAAGTCCAATTGTCACCGTCATCATCGGAACGGTTGCCGCTGGCATAGCAATGCAGAACGCAGCGCAGCTCGCGTTTGGAACATGGCCTGTCAAGCTTCAGTCGCCGGTAGAAGGGCGGGCGTTGTCGGTAGGTGGAGCGATTATTTCTGTCCACTCATTGGTTGTTATTGTCGGTACGATCGCGATCGTTGCACTCCTGTGGTTGATCTTGCATCGAACCGGTGTCGGAATCGCGATGCGCGCGGTTGCGCAGGACGCGAAAGCGGCGCGTCTTATGGGCCTTCGTGTCAATGCGTTGCTGGCGTTCTCGTGGATACTCGCCGCGCTTCTAGCGGGAGTCGCGGGCTTGATGCTTGGCCCAATGTGGTTCGCGGACGTCAATATGGGCGATCCGATTGCGCTGAAGGCGTTTGCCGCGACTATCATCGGAGGCTTCGGAAGCGTGCCAGGCGCCATCGCAGGCGGCGTCCTCGTCGGCCTGACTGAAGTCCTTGGAGCATCTTATCTCTCGTCTGCCTACAAAGACCTCATCGCGTTTGCGGCAATGATAGCATTCCTGCTCGTTCGCCCGCAGGGGGTGTTTGGTGAGAAAATCCAAGACAGAGGATGATGAAATGCTCAAGATCATACTCTGGAGCGCGGCCGCAATCGTGGCGGCGCTTCTCGCTCCCGACATGGCCTCAGACTACACCGTGCGCCTGCTGAACGTAGCTGTGATTTCCGCAGTGGCGGTAATCGGATTAAATTTCGCGTTCGGCTACGCAGGGCTCATTTCACTCTGTCACTCTGCTTTCGCCGGATTCGGCGCTTACGTCGTTGCTACCTTAACGGTCAAAGCAGGCATTTCTGCCTGGCTTGCCATGCCGTTCGCGCTCGTTGTCACGCCGGCCGCCGCAGCCATCGTAGGGTTGCCGCTACTGCGCCTGAAAGGGCACTATTTTGCGCTAGCAACCCTCGGCCTTAACGTTAGCTTCGCAATCATAGTGACGAACTGGATTGATCTGACAGGAGGAACTAACGGTATCGCCGGCATTCCGAGCCTTCGAGTCGGGAGTCTTGATTTATCAACTGAGCGCAGTTTTCTTCTATTCGGAACCGTCGTCCTCCTGACAGCCGTGGTCATTGCGCGCCGAGTACACCACTCCCGATTCGGAAGGGAAATGATTGCGGTGCGAGATGACGAAACGGCAGCGTCCATGGCAGGAATCAATATCACCGTCGTCAAAGTGGCGGCTTTTGCTCTGTCATGTACATTTGCCACGGCCGCTGGATGTCTATTCGCCACGCACGTCGGCTTCGTTTCGCCGGATGACTTCAATTTTGCGCATTCGATCGTCTACCTCTCGATGCTGATCGTTGGCGGCGAGGGAGCGATCATCGGGGCGGTTCTGGGAGCGTTTGTTCTAGTGTTTTTGCCGGAATGGCTTCGCTTCTTGGGCGACGCCTATCTCCTCTTCTTCGGACTGATGATGCTTGCGATCCTCGTGTTTCTGCCGACCGGCATCGTCGGCCTCTTGAAGCGTGTCACCGATTCCAAGGACCGTAAAATCGGTGCGTCGCTCAGAGCACCAATTGAGGTGGAGCGGATATGAACTCTCTTACTCATGATGCCGTTCTCGAAGTTCGGGGAGTATCGAAGAGCTACGGAGGCCTTCAGGCTCTTTCCGATATTGATCTCTCGGTCAAGCCAGCTGAGTTCTTGTCCATCATTGGACCAAATGGTGCAGGAAAATCGACTTTGCTCAATGTACTCACCGGTCTGACGTATCCGACAGAAGGGCAGATCTTCTTGGATGGGAGAGAAATGACGCGAGAACCTACCTTCCGACGAGTACGCGCGGGCTTGGGGCGAACGTTTCAACACGGACGCATGTTCGAACGATTGACTGTAGTCGAGAACGTCATGACAGGAGCTGCGCTAAAAGCCGCGGCCGAAGAGAAACAGCGCACGCGCGCGTTGGAGATGCTTGAGTTCATGGGGCTCGCGCACGTCTCTCAGCGGTCAGTGTCCACGCTTTCTTACGGGCAGAAAAGAATGGTCGAGCTTTGCCGCGCTTTGGTCACAAAGCCGAGGGTCCTCCTGCTTGACGAGCCTGCAGCTGGATTGAATCTCGGCGAAGCAGACCTACTGTCGGATCGGCTGATCAAGTTGTGCGAAGAGCATCGGCTCGCGATCGTCCTGATTGAGCACAATATGGGTATGGTCATGCGGCTCGCGGAGCGGATCGCGGTGCTCAATTTCGGAAGAAAGATCGCCGAGGGGACGCCGCGGCAGATCCAGCGCGACCCGGTGGTACTTACTGCGTATTTGGGGGCGGGGTATTCGAATGCTGAGGTGTAGCAGGCTTTCAGTTTCGTATGGGGAAGTTGAAGCGCTGCATGACGTGAACATCCACGTCGGCTCCTGTGAGACAGTCGCGTTAATTGGCGCCAACGGTGCAGGAAAGACAACGCTACTACAGACGATATCCGGCCTGAACAAAGTACAGTCCGGCGATATCGTGTTTGAGGACCGCTCAATGATGGAAATGCCCTGCGAGCGGCGTGTCCGGGTTGGTATCTCCCACGCACCGGAGGGCCGCCGCATATTTCCAGGATTGACGGTTGCAGAGAATTTGTCATTGGCCGCTGGTCCATGGCGAAAGTGGAACCAATCGATCGCGGCAGATCTCGACCGAGTGTTCGACCTGTTTCCACGGTTGCGCGAACGGCGACGTCAACTCGGGTGGTCGCTATCCGGTGGTGAGCAGCAGATGCTGGCAATTGGCCGTGCGCTGATGGCCAAGCCCCGACTCCTGATGCTTGATGAGCCGTCACTAGGATTGGCGCCGAGGCTGGCGGAAGAGGTCTATGAGCGCGTTAAGCTCATTAGTGAGACCGGGATAGCGATTCTCGTGGTCGAGCAAAACACTGTGTTGGCGCTCAGCGTAGCCAATCGCGGCTATGTGCTGGAGAATGGCAGGATAGTGCTCGAAGGAGCAGCGGAAGAACTTCGGAAGAACCCCCGAGTGCGAGAAGCGTACCTAGGACGATAGCTTGCCGGATAGTCCGTCCGCACTCCGACTCCCGATGCTCGATGAGCCGTCGCTAGGATTGGCGCTGAGGCTGGCGGATGAAGTCGATGAGTGCGTTAAGCTCGCTAGTGAGGCTGGGATAGCGGTTCTCGCGGTCGAGCAAACCCCCTGTTTGCGCCTAGCATAGCCGACCGCCGCGGCTATGTGTTGGAGCTGGCCCCCGGAATACCGAGATCAGTTCGGTTCATGGCGCGAGTCGCCGAGGGCAGTAGCTGTCGCCGTATCTTTGAGGCGTGCCGACCAAACAGGAACGCTTTGCTCGCGATACAGCTTGACGGACGTGCTTTGCGATGGCATTCTGATTATCGAAAGCAGAGTTCGGAAATCGAAATCGAGCTCCCGGGATGCACGGGCGTCAAGCTTCTAGCCTGGACGCCATCTCGAGAACGAAGCTCTCGCGTAGCGCTCGAAAGGAATTGGGATGAGTAAGTGGCGGCTCGGGATCGATATCGGTGGCACGTTCACGGATGTCATCGCCTCAAGTACGAGAACGGGCGAGGTTCGACTCGCGAAAGTGCCGACCTACAAGGAAGACCCCGTCAAAAGTCTCGTGAACGGCATTGAAAGCGTTGGCCTGAGCTGGGATCAGCTCGCCGAGCTGACCCATGGCACCACGATGGTCACCAATGACATTGTCGAAGGTAACAATGATAGAGTCGCGTTGATCGCTTCAAGAGGCTTTGCCGACACGCTCGCAATTGGGCGAGTCAGAAGGCGGTACATCTATCATCTCGATCGGCTGCCAAAGCTCGCGCCTCTCGTTTCTGAGGAGCTTCGCTTCGAAGTTGCCGAGCGCATTGATCATAAGGGGGAAGTGAAGCTTGCCCTCACCGATGACGAAGTTCGCCGCGTAGTTGATCAGGTGAAGCGAAGCGGAGTTCGTGCGGTGGCCGTTTGCCTGATGCATAGCTATCAGAACTCCATCCACGAAAGGATGCTCGGCGATGCACTAGACGGCATCATTGAGCACGTCTTCCTCAGCCACATCATAAGCCCGGAGATACGTGAGTACGAGCGAACGAATACAACAGTGCTCAGCGCATCGGTCAGCAATCGTGTTAGATCATATCTCAAGCGGATCGAAGAGGAAAAACCGAAGAACAGCCATCTTCACTTCTTTCACTCTTCGGGCGGTATGGCGTCACCGAAGATCGTCGGTCAGCATCCGCTGTTCCTTGCCATGTCGGGACCCGCTGCGGGCGTTGGTGCAGCCGTGGAGACGGTGCAAGGCCTCAATATCGAAAAGGCTCTCACTTTTGATATGGGGGGCACGACGACGGATACGTGTCTGATCATCAATGGGCAGGCGGAAATAGCAACGGATCGCGAGCTGGCGGATCGCCGGATCAGACTTCCGATGGTGGCCGTTCACTCAATCGGCACGGGCGGTGGCTCGATCGCTAGGATGGAGGCGGGAGCTCTGATCGTTGGTCCGAGAAGCGCTGGAGCGTTTCCAGGCCCCGCATGCTATGGCCGAGGAGGAGCCGAGCCAACGATCAGCGATGCCAATGTAGTCTTGGGTTACCTGAACCCTCACCGAACACTCGGAAAGACGCTGAAGATCGATCATGGCGCTGCGGTCGCGTCGATGTCCAAAATCGCGATGGAATCAGGAAGAAGCGTCGAGGACGTAGCCATCGGGATACTGCAGGTTGCTCACTCTAATATGGTGCGTGCACTCAACACTGTCACGGTTGAGCGCGGAGTCGACGGAAGAGAATGTGTCCTGGTTGCGTTCGGTGGCGGTGGGCCAATGCATGCGGCGTTTGTAGCCAAGCAATATGGAATCAAGACGGTCCTCGTTCCGGCATATTCATCGGGCTTTTCTGCATTGGGATGCCTCTCGGCCAAGATGAGCTATTCGCGACAGCGCTCGATCGGCATGCGGAGCGCCGACTGGGACGCTGAAAGAATTGCGAATATCTACGAGCAGTTGCTTGAGGAAGTCGCAGTTCCAATGCGCGAGAGTGGCCATGCACCGGACAAGTGCCAGACCGAGTGTGTGGCTATGATGCGATACAGGGGGCAAAGTTACGACGTGCCGGTTCATCGAGCGTCGCTGGGAGACACCCAAAATCTGACTGCACAGTTCTATGCCCGTCATAAGGAGCTCTTTGGCTTCGCCACAGACGAGCCTTGGGAGTTGGCCTCGATACGAATCTCAATGATCGAAATGGCGGCTAAAGGGATCAAGGCAGTCGACAGCGCTTCAGGTGAAGCCAGGGAATCCAACCGAAGGTGCTTCTTCCGAGGAGCGGGGATAGTCGACACGCCGGTCTTCAGCCGAAACGCGCTCGTGTCAGGGTGGGAAGTCGTGGGTCCAGCAATTATCGAGGATGAGTGGTCAACGATTGTCGTGCCTCCCTATGACAAAGCAAGGATCGACAAGAACGGACATATCTTTATTGAGGTCGAGGAAGAGAATGAGCGTTGATCCCTTCGTAATTGAAGTTGTTCGAAATGCCCTATCTTCAATCGCAGAAGAAATGACGCTCGTCGTCATGCGGTCGGCGAGATCGCCCGTTTTAAGAGAGGCAGGCGACCTGTCGTCAGCGCTGACAGACGGCGACGGCTATCAGATAGCTCAAGGACAGGATGTCCCGATGCACATGGGTGTAATGAGTTACACTGTGCGCGAGTTCTTGAAGCTCGTCCCGAAGGAGAAATTGTCGCCAGGCGACTGCTGGATGCTGAATCTTCCCCACGTTGGGGGAAATCACCTGCCAGACGTCAAGCTTATTCGGCCGATATTCTCGAACGGGAAGATCCGTGCTTTTGCGATTAGTCTTGCTCACTGGGGAGATACAGGGGGCGGTGCGCCCGGCAGCTACTTCGCACAAGCGTACGATGCCTGGCAGGAGGGGCTTCGTATTCCGCCCCTGCGCGTGTTCACGGCGGCAGGGATCGACGAGGAGAAGCTTGCAATTGTTCTCGCCAACGTCCGCGCGCCGGATACCTGTCGTGGAGACATCATGGCGCAGATGGCCGCGACCCGAATAGCCGATCAGCGGTTTCAAGAGATGTTCGCCAAGTGGGGTGACGATTACATCGAGACTGTATTCGTCGCACTCCACGATCGAGCTGAGATGCAGATGAGAGCGGCAATCCGCCAACTGCCAGTCGGGGAATATTACGGCGAAGATAGCATGGACGATGACGGGCACGGCGGCACGCCGGCTGTCATCCGCTGCAAAGTCGTCGTACGCGATGATAACGTGACATTCGACTACTCGGCATCCGACGACCACGTAGCCGGGCCGATCAACACGACAAAGTACATCACGGGTGCGTCGGCGTACTACGTGATGAAAGCCGTCTGCGGTCCAGATATCCAGCCGAGCGCCGGATGCTATCGCCCGATCGAAGTGATAACTCGCAATGGGTCAATTTGTGATGCCGGCCCGGAAAAGCCAGTCGTTGGTGGTAACCATGAGACATGCCAACGCATTGCGGACGCCGCGATGAAGGCATTGTCCACCATCGTTCCCGAAAGGCTGAGCGCCGGTGGCCCTACAACATCCGGCTTGGTCATTTTCGGTGCCTATCGGGAAGATGGTCTCTGGACGACGCTCTACGAAACCCACGGAGGGGGGGAAGGCGCAAGAATCGATCGCGATGGCGCGCCGGTTATTCGAGTGCACATGGCCAATGTAATGAATACGCCGGCGGAGGTTATCGAGGCCGAATATCCGATAGCCGTCGAATATCAGAGAGTACGGAAAGACTCTGGTGGGATCGGCCGACATAGAGGTGGGGAAGGCCAAGAGCGCGCATACCGCATGCTGGTGGACGATGTGAAGCTCACGACCATGTTTGAGCGCGCGAAAGTACGACCTTACGGCTTGCAAGGCGGCGCAGAAGGCGCTGCTTTCGAAGTTGAACTCGTTAGGTTTGGTGCGAAGGGAAGGCTAATTCCCGGGAAGACCAACATGCGAATCGATAGGGACGATCTTGTCATCGTTCGGTCCTGCGGCGGAGGAGGATACGGAGTGCGTTCAGAAGCCGGAGGCGATGCCTAGACGATATCGGCATTCCTACCCTGAAGTATTTAAAGATAGAGGTGAAGATGAGCAAATTGGTGCACACGAGTTTGGTGGCTGGGGCCGGCAAGGAAGCTAGAATCGTCGGCGGAAACGGTGCCTGGCTCGAGCTGGAAGACGGCCGTAAAGTGCTGGATGGTTCGAATACTGGAGGCCCTCTCGGACACAAGCATCCGATTATGGTGGAAGCAGTGAGACGCGCTGCGGAGCTTCCGGTGGTCAATGAAGGGTGGTCCTGGATTGAGCGGGAGCAGGCCGCGGAAGAGCTGATCGAAATAGCTTTCGCGGGTGAAGATTGGGTTGGCGGAGTGCGGTTCTGTCTATCCGGCAGTGAGGCCAACGACCTGGCGTTATCCTTTTCCCAAGCGTTTACCGGGCGCAACGCTCTGGGTACTCGTCAACGTGCCTACCATGGCCTTGCAGGGCTTTCTCGCAGTATCACGGTCCAACCGCAGTGGCATGGCGGGTTATCGGTCTTGAACCGACCTTCGCAACCGGCACCCGTACCGTTTCCGGTGCGGATTCTTCCGGCACCTCTAAAGGCCCGTTACGGCGGCGAGCGCCAGAACGAATCATACGAGGAGAAGCTCGCTTCGATCCGGGCGACCGAGTTGCTTTCCGATGTGGCTGTTACGGCTATCGACTATTCTCAGGGCGGCATCTACTACGATTCAGAATATCAAGACGCGGTGGCCAAAGCTGCCAAGGACGCGGGTTCTCTTTGGTTGGCCGACGAAGTCGTAACAGGTCTTGGACGTTCCGGTAGATGGTTCGCCTTTCAGGGCGGGAGACGACGTCCAGATATCGTGACATTGGGCAAACCTCTTGCCGGTGGAGCATCTCCGGCTGGGGCCGTCGTGTTCTCTCGCGAAGTACTCGATCAATTGAAGGACAAGTCCTGGCGCACGTACTCGACGTTCCGCGGTCATCCACTAACCATGACCTGCATTCGCGCGTATCTCCGTGCCGTTCAGACCGAAAAGCTGTTGGATCATGTAAATGCACTGGAATCCATCATCGATGCTCGCATGGAGAAGATCTTTAAGCGGCACCCGTCGGTGGCTCGCGTCGACGGGTTTGGATTGCATTGGACGGTGGAATTGTGTGGTCCGGATTGGCGGACATTCGCTGCGAATACTGCTGACGTGCCTGTGGCAACCAAGGTGGTTGCGAGAGCTGCGGAAGCAGGAGCCATGATTGCAACATCAGGAGAGCAGACATCTATCTTCCTAGCTCCTCCTCTCATCGTGTCGGAAAGCGAACTAAATCAGATTCTCGACGCTCTCGATGAAGGGCTGACAGTCGCGGACGGTTTGATTGCCGCCTAGCGGCTCAACAATGATGTTCAATTGGTCTCCAGAGGCGTCGGGTAGCCCGCTCTTGTCAACACGAGAGGCCATCGAACTCGTCCGGGAGCGACGGAGTACCATTTCACGGGATGCACACCGCGTTAGCTCACGGCGTCGCAAAAAGGCGCCGTGAGATTTCGTCCGAAACCTTTTGCAGGGCCGTCTTAATGCTCCGCCGACTTACCTTTGAGAACCGTTCTCTCAAGCCGCACACGCCAAGCGCATATAGCACCTGATCGTCCTCCGAGAGGATCGGGCAGGCGTAAGCCAGAACACCTAGGTCCACTTCGTTGTCGCAGATCGAGAACTTCTCCTTTCGAACGGTCTCGAGTTCCGCCTGAACCTTGCGTCGGTCTGTTGTCGTATCGGGTGTCAGACGGGGTAGAGGCTCCTTCAGCACATCTCGAATGAATGCGTCCGACTGGAAAGCAAGGAGTGACTTGCCCGTGGCGGTGGCGTGAAGAGCCATGACACGTCCAGGATGGACAATTGCTCCCACCTCTCCAGGCGGCTCCTGAACGACAATTGTATGAACTACACGTCCCACCAGTTTGGTGATGTAGACGGTCTGCGAAAAATCGGAGCTCAGTCGCCGCAAAAGGTCGCTGGTCTGAGTTTCAATGTCACGCGCCAGAAGCTTAGCCAGTGCGAAGCGACGTGCGCGAGGGCCTAAAACGTAATGTTTGGGCGTAGGGCCGACCGCAAGCAGCTCTGCCTCCAAAAGCGAATTAACCAGCCGATGAGTTGTGCCACCTGTAAGGCCAAGGAAGGCAGCGATCTGCGAAATCGAGTTGCCATTGATCTCATGGGCAACGCATTCGAGGATCGAGAAGTATCGATCTAGGGGTTTGCCCTGCGAGGCATTCATTCTTGCTTAATCCGTTCGAGGATTTCGATTTTCGAAATTTACCGTTCCGAGCGTATACTTGCAATAGGCGAGGCACCGATCGAGCTGAGCCGAAGCCGAACGTGAGTTTCTATTGCAGAAAGAATTGCATTCCGCGTGCCTTAGGCAGTCGGTCCATCAGGCAGTCAAATCGCGAACTCGCAAAGTTCGTAAATCGGAATACTGACCCGAAAATCAAAAATTAAGGTTGCGAGCCGCAGCGAGAACAAGCTATTGGATGAGTCAGCCAATCGAAGATCGTGAACAGGAGAAAAGCGTGACCACGGAGGCTGAGACGGCTGCGATCGCAAAGCTGGCAACGCAATACTTTGATGCGCTTTACCATGGCGATGTGGAGCTTTTTCGGAAGATATTTCATCCTGACGCAAGGCTCTACTGCAGCAATGATCAGTATCTGACGATGGATGTGGATGCATACATGGACCTCGTCGCGAATCGAGAGTCGCCTGCGTCACGGAAAGACAAGCGCAGCGAAGAGATACTGTCGATCTCTATGTCAACTCCGACTACGGCTCATCTGCGTGTCCGGGAAACCTTCATTCCGAAGCATTTCACAGATGAGTTGCTGCTACTCAATGTTAACGGCGACTGGAAGATCGTCGCAAAAACTTGGGATTTCGTACTACTCAAGGCATAGGAGCACGGATACGGGGGTCTTTGCGATCATATGCGCGGAGGCGCCCAATTCGCCATGGGAAGGCGCGACGGCGCATAAAACAGGATATCGAGGAGCACATAGGCTCATCGATCGCCGCATCGCTGGCTTGAGCCTCGTCGGACGATGGTGGCGATATGGGTCTGTGGTCCGAGCCCAATCGGAGGCGGCCGTCTGCGCGAACTGTCGCTTTCGCATGGCCTGACCCATTTGGCAATCACACAGTGCCTGAAGGTGTGTTTCGATGAAGGGCTGTAACGGCTGTGGTGGCGTCGCCGCAATGGTCGCCGGATCACCCGACGACGGCTAGTCCAGCGGCATCGTCTGCCGAAATGCGCCGTTTCTTTAACGATCACGGCAATCTGAAAGAGATCGCGCAAAGATCACGGATGACCGGCCGCCTTGCAGGAAGGCGTTACTGACCATCCAAACCGACTCTAGATAGAACGGGAAGACACTATGTCCAAGCTTTCCAACAGTCTCAAAGACCGTGCGCTGCTGCGCAACCAGTGCTACATCGATGGGGCCTGGGTTGGCGCTGGCGACACAGTGGTCACAAATCCAGTCAACATGGTCGAACTGAGCAAGGTGCCCAACATGGGTGCTGAAGAGGCCACGCAGGCGGTTGAAGCCGCGGAGAAGGCTTTTCCGGCGTGGGCAAAGATGACAGCCAAACAGCGCTCCAACGTTCTGCGCAAGTGGTTCGACTTGATCATCGCCAACCGGGAAGACCTCGCGTTGATTCTGACATCCGAGCAGGGTAAGCCGATTGCCGAGGCGCTGGCCGAAGTTGATATCGGTGCCGCCTATATAGAATACTTCGCCGAAGAGGCGAGGCGTGTGTACGGCGAGACGATCCCGACCCATCGCTCCGATGCGCGGCTGCTTGCCATAAAGCAACCGATTGGCGTTTGCGGCGCAATCACACCGTGGAATTTCCCGAATTCGATGATTACCCGGAAGGTGTCACCGGCACTCGCTGCGGGCTGCACCGTGGTATTGAAGCCGGCTGACGAGACCCCGCTGTCGGCGCTGGCGTTAGCTGAACTCGCCGAGCGCGCGGGCATTCCCAAAGGAGTGCTCAACATCATTACCGGTGATGCCCCGGCGATCGGACTTGTGCTGTGCGAGCATCCAGCAGTCCGCTTCATCGGCTTTACCGGCTCCACCGGAGTAGGCAAGATTCTTTATAGTCAGGCCTCGTTCGGCATTAAGAAGCTGGGGCTGGAGCTTGGGGGCAATGCTCCCTTCGTCGTTTTCAACGATGCCAATGTCGATGCGGCTGTCGAAGGTGCCATGGTCTCCAAATATCGAAATATGGGGCAGACTTGCGTTTGCGCCAACCGTCTCTACGTGCAGGATGGCGTCTATGACGAATTCGTAGAAAAGCTGTCGAAGAAGGTCGCGGCAATGAAGGTCGGTGACGGTCTGGAACCGGGGGTCGTACAAGGACCATTGATCGACATGAGGGCGGTCGAGAAGGTTGAGCGGCACATTGCGGATGCAGTGCAGGGGGGCGCTAAAGTTGTCACCGGCGGCAAACGACACGCGCTTGGCGGCTCCTTTTTCGAGCCGACCGTGCTTGCGGACGTAAGGCCGGAAGCGTTAGTTGCGCGCGAAGAGACGTTCGGTCCGCTAGCCCCGATCTTCCGCTTCAAAGACGAAGCCGACGTCATCACTATGTGCAACGCCTCGCCGTTCGGTTTAGCCTCCTATCTCTATTCGCGAGATCTCGGCCGCGTGTGGCGCCTCGCTGAGGCATTTGAGGCCGGCATGGTCGGCGTGAATACTGGTCTGATCACCACCGAAGTTGCGCCGTTTGGGGGAGTGAAGGAGTCGGGCTTCGGCCGCGAAGGGTCACGCCACGGCATAGAAGAATATGTTGAAATCAAGTATGTGATAATGGCAGGTATTTGATTGGGCCATCACAACCAGCAACAGATGCGGCTATCTGTGGAGTCTATTGAAGCTGCTCGCACCTCTTTTTGGGCGGCGAAGGATAGCGCGTGTGCGGAGGGGTCGCTATCGCGACGGCTGGTCGGGCAGGCTGCTGTCATTGTTGGTGAACTGCGTGCAGCGCTGCCGTCCGGGCGCGAGGCCCACAATGCGGCGACGATTTGACACGAGAAAACGTAATGAAGCAGGCCTCGCTTCTCAGGGGCTTCGCCCCCGACACTCTCTTGCCGGGCATCGATATTAATACATCGCGACGGACTTCGCTCCGATAATGCATCTGCAGATGATGCGGTCGAAGGCAACAAGTGGACACCGTTCGGCGATATCATGAGCGGGACGAGCGATAAACAATAGCGTGCTAGGCTCGGAGCAAGCTCGGCGATCGTCCCGTGTGGCGGCGGATCAGACGATAGAGCGCCGAACAGCCTCGCCCAGCAGAAAAACCCCGGTTGATTTGCACCGTCTTCAGCACCCCATAGACCGGACGTCATCTGGTCAGCATGATCGAGCGAGCTTAGTCATGACGAACGGCTCGACGGCCATGGATCAGGCGAAAGCCCTAGTTGGTCGCGTTGGCTCGCGCTATCAATTGCCGACGCCCGCTCTCATTGTCGACGTCGAGGCGCTGGAACATAATATTGAGCGCATGGCACAGCGGGCCAAAAAAGCGGGGCTGGCACTCAGGCCGCATTCTAAGACCCATAAGTCGGCAACGATCGACGACGCCAAATCGCTGCCGGCGCAGTAGGCGTGTGCTGTGCAAAGCTCGGTGAAGCCGAGGCACTGGCGAACGCGGGTCTTCGCAAATTGCTCGTTACGTCGCCGGTGGTCGGCACGGATACGACCGATCGCGCCGTGGCGCTCGCGGGGATCGATGCGGATGTCATGCTCGTGGTCGATCACGAGCAGCAGGTTGATGCTCTGCGGGCTGCCGTAGCCAAGGCCAATCGCACCTTGTCCGTGCTGATCGATGTCATGTCGCCATGGCGGATACAGGTGTTGCGACGCCGCCTGCGGCTGTAGCGCTCGCGGGTAGGATCGCCACCTACCCATCGCTTCGTTTTGGTTGGTGTGCAGGGATACGGTGGGATCTGGCAGCATATCGTTGGCGAAAGCGAACGGCGAAAAGCCGTGGCGACCGGCATGGATCGTCTCGGTGCGATCGTCTACGAGCTGCGAGAAGCAGGGCATCGCGTTCCGCTTGTGACAGGTGGTGGCACCGGCACATTCGCAGCCGACGCGGCACTCCAGGTGCTGAACGATGTCCAGCCGGGATCGTACATTTTAATGGATAATCAGTATCGCGACGCACTCGGCCAGGATGAAGATGGTGGCTTCAAGCAGAGCTTGTTCGTGCAGGGGCGTGTCGTCAGCATCAACGCGGAGAAGTGGGTCGCCGTCGATGCCGGCCTCAAGGCCTTTGCGAGCGATGGTCCGGTCCCTCGCGTCGCTGATCAGCGTTTCACGACTGATGGCTATTTCTACTACGGAGATGAACACGGCGGGGTCATGCGACCGGCCGGCGGAAACGGGGTCGCGCTTGGGGAGCGGATTGAGCTAACGCCACCGCATTGCGATCTGACCGTCGATCGGTACTCGGTCTATCACTTCGTTCGTGGCAATACGCTTGTCGATATCGTTGAAATCGAGGCGGCGCGCCGATCGCAGTAGCTGGCGTGCTTGAAGGTGGTTGCGAGCAATTGACCTCCAGAGGTCCGGCTTGGCCGGAGTTGCAAGGAGAAGGGATGGTGCCAGACGGTGCAGGCCGGCTAGAGAGTACTGCAGTCGCCAATCGCTGGAGCAGATTCGAGGTGCTGGGGCCGTGCCCGTCCGCGGCGGCGCAGTCAGGCTGCTGGCCCACCCAACCCGAGTGGGGCTGGATTGCGCTCGCTTGACTAGTTGTTGGTCAGACGAATGAAGCTGCCATCAACCTGAGGGATCCTCCATGCAGATTGCTCGTACGGTCTTCCGCGACGACCATGAGATGTTCCGCGCTACGGTTCGACGATTTATCGAGCGGGAGTGTGTGCCGCGGCAGGACGAATGGGATGATGCTGGGCGTGTTGATCGCGAGGTGTGGCGTAAGGCCGGGCAGGAGGGGCTGCTGGGTGTGATCCTGCCGGAAGAATATGGCGGCGGTGGCGGTGACTTCGGTCACGCCGCGGTTATGGCCGAGGAGATGGCTCGCGCCAACGTCAGCGGTCCCGGTTTTCAGGTGCATTCCGACATCATCGCGCCATACATCGCGCGGGTCGGAAACGAGCAGCAAAAGAGGATGTGGCTGCCTCGTGCGTGTTCAGGCGAGTTGATCATGGCGATCGCGATGACCGAGCCCGGTACCGGTAGCGATCTCAAGTCGATACGGGCGACCGCGGTCAGGGACGGCGATGAATACGTCATCAATGGAAGCAAGACGTTCATCAGCAATGGCCTGAACTGCGACATCGTCATAGTGGTCTGCAAAACCGACCCGAGCGCCGGTGCCAAGGGCATGAGCCTCATCGTCGTCGAAGCGGATCGTGCGGGATTCCGGCGCGGACGGAAACTGAAGAAGGTCGGACAGTATTCGGCGGATACGGCCGAGCTGTTCTTTGATGACGTCCGCGTCCCCGCCAGCAACCGGCTCGGCGAGGAGGGAATGGGATTCAAGTATCTGATGGGTGAGTTGCCGCAGGAGCGCTTGACCATTGCGGTTGCGGCGGCGGCCCGGCTCGAGGTAGCGCTCGATCAAACGCTCGCCTATGTCAAGGAACGGAAAGCCTTCGGCCAAACCGTCTGGGATTTCCAGAACACAAAATTCAAGCTCGCGGATATCAAGGCTCAAGCCGTCGCGGTCCGCCTGATGATTGACCACTATCTGGTCGAACACATGAAGCGGGGGTTGACACTCCAGGAATCGGCGATCGCGAAATTGTTTACGACGGAGACCCTGGGGAAGGCGCTCGACGAGATGGTGCAGCTGCACGGTGGCTATGGCTACATGCTCGAATATCCGATCGCCAGATCGTTCGTCGATATGCGTGTCAGCCGGATCTACGGCGGTACAAGCGAGGTCATGCGAGACCTGATCTCGCGTCAGCTATGACGGTCCCGCGCATTAACTGTCGTCGTGCGTCGCCTCAGCGCGTCCGCCTGACGGAACCATCCGGGCGCCAGCCAATGTCCCGCATACGTGCCACTGCGTCGTCGCGACCGGCAACACCAAGCTTGCCGTAGATATTCTTGAGATGCCATTTGACGGTGTCGGGCGAAAGACCAAGCGCCCGTGCGATCTTCTTGTTGGGAAATGCTTGCGAGAGCAGGTCGATGACGTCGAGCTCGCGATCGCTCAGGCCCTCGATGAGCTCGGAGTTGCTCCGAGCCATATCGACGGGTGATGCTGAGGCCGCCCGTTGCAACGGTGCATCCGCGCCGCGCAGACGATCGACGTAGAATGAGAGCAAGACATCGAAGCCGACTTCCTCGCCGCACGAGCGAATGAGATCGAGCGCGGATGCGTCTGCGTCGAGTAGGCTCCGTACGAGGCCAAGCCGATGGCCGACGCGCAGCGCGGCCAGCGTCATCTTGCTGGCCTGCTCGCTGATGCCGCGGCGCTTTGCCACGATCGCGTTTTGGAGTTGGAGCATGGCTACGATCTGCTGATGGCCTCGTGCGTCGCATACCTCGATGAGTGGCGCAAGGCGCGCCGCGGCGTCATCATAACGGCCGACGGTAAGATCGCTTCTCACGTGCGCCCGCTCGACGATAATGAAGATCTCGTCGCCCAAATTGCTGCCGGATTTCGGGTGCCGCTGGCCGATCTCATCCAGCGCACTCAGCTTGCGCCTTGCGGCCTCGAATTCACCTTGCGCCAAATGGCGTCGAGCCTGTTCGCTGAGGCTATGCGCGAGCAGTCGATCGAGCCTGAGGTTCAAAGCGTAGTCTTCAAGCCGGTCCAGGTAGGAAAAGGCCTCCTGACGTCGCCCTGCAAGCCAATGCGACGCTGAAAGCACCGTCAGAACGCGCAGGACCGAGTCCGGAATGGACACACGCTCGAGCACATCGATGCGATCCTCGAGCAACTGCAATGCAGCCAAAGGATCGTTAAGCTCATAAAGCACTTCTCCGAGCAGTGCCGCGGCCAGGCAGGCTGGATCGATGCAGGAAGGGCCTCGCTGCTCGGATTCATAGAGGACGTCGCGATAGATCCGCTCGGCCTCGATGATCTGGCCCTCGAGGGCGTAGCTCAGGCCGACCAGGCAACGTCCCTGCAGCCGGCCGCCCGGGGAGCCAAGGAGGGGAACTCCACTTGCGCGGGAAGGGGAGCCAAGCTGTACCTGCCGCGCCAGTTCATAGTTGGCGCGATGCATGTAGAGCCAGGACAGGATGTTGTCCCGTCCTCCGATGGCGTCGGGGTCGACGTCCGGCGGCGGATGCAGCAATTGCGGAAGAACGAGCATCGCGGCGTCGGTATCGTCGCGGGCAACCGCCAGTGTTGCCTTGAGCAACGCCAGTGCAAAATGCCCGGATGCGTCGCGCGCCGGAAGATCGGACTCCAATCGTTCAATGCTCAATGCGCAGGGGTCCAGTTCGCGCGCCAGCAGCTGCGAGCGAGCCATCCAGAGGCGCAGGTTTGTGCGCGTCTGAATTTCTCGTTCCGGAAGCAGCCGAACCAGGCTGTTGAGATTCCGCGTTTCACCTCGCGCAAGCAAATCCCGACCGTGTTGGTCGAGCAGACTAGCCGCGGCGGAGGCCTCGTCGGCTGATACAGCGTGCCGCACTGCCTCATCGAGGTGGCCGTGATCGCGGAACCAGGCCCACGCCGCTCTGTGGCATTGCCTTTGTTGAACCTCTCCGCGCAGGCGAAAGCGAGCCCGCATGGCCTCGCTGAGCAGTGGGTGGAATCGATACCAGGTTTCCCGTTCCGACGTTTCAACGGGGATGATGAAGATGTTCTGCGCGACGAGACCGGTCAGAAGCAGCTCGATCTTGGCGCGGTCTTCCTCTTGGCCGAGTAGCGCCGCGCAGAGCGAGGCGCAAAAGCGGTTGCAGATCGAGGCCGCCTCGATCAGCGCGCACTCGCTCGTCGAAAGGTTTGACAGGATCTCGTGCTCGAAATAGTCGGCGAAGGATTGCTCGTCCTGGATCTGTCCCCTGGAAGCGAGCCTGATTTGCCTTGAATCGCGCTTCTTCGACCAACCGATCGAGAGCAATTGCAGGCCAGCGATCCATCCATCCGTAAGTTCATAAAGGCGCTGGGTGGTGCGACGGTCGACATCGCCGAACTTGCTCCGGAGAAACGTCTCGGTCTCGGCTTGAGAGAGGCGTAGGTCCTGAAAATCCAGCTCAAAGACGCCCTGCTGATCGCGTAGCCGGGAAAGGGAGACTGGAGCAACTCCACGACAAACAAGGACGAGGTGAAGGTTGCGTGGCGCCTGATCGAGCAGCCATTGCAAAGCCCACCGGCTCGCCGCGTCCGTGAGCAGATGAAGGTCGTCGAGGACCAGCACGGTCTCCCGTGACCGCACTGCGACACTCCGCACCAGGGCAATCAGCGTACGCTCGATCGCCTCACTGTCGCTGCCGCGCCCGGCGAGCTGCGACGGGGCCTGGCTGATAGTGGGATCGACCTGGGCAAAGCTTGCTAGGACATAATCCAGCCAGCGGGAGACTTCGTTGTCGTCGGGGGCGAGCGTCAGCCAAGCGACGTCGAAGCCGAGCGTGAGCAATTCGCGACGCCAAGCCGCAACGGTGGACGTCTTGCCGGAGCCCGCCGGGCCGTGCACCAGCACGCAGCGGTGCCGCCGCGCCTGCACCAGCCGCGCGATGAGATGATCCCGCGGCAACAGGCGGCCGCCTTCGCGTGGCGGGAATAGCTTGGTGCTGACGATGGATTGCAGGGGCTCTTGCAAGGAACCTGCTTCGTCCGGCGGACGAGACACCATCTCAGTCATTCCTCCATTCTCGGCGGGCAAGTCCCGACACCCGCCCTTCAGCCGGCCGACTTTGCGGCGGCGAAGTCACACTATGTAGCCCAGCAGCCCAAAGACCACCCGGAGCGGGTGGGGTGGCTCAGGCTCGTTCAGTTGTAGCCTTGACGCAAGCTGACATTCACAAAGGTCAATCGGAGCAAAATTGAGCGTTTTGTCCGGAATTCGGGTCCTCGAATTCGAGGCGATCGGCCCAGCTCCCTTCGGGGGGATGCTGCTCGCCGATATGGGAGCCGACGTTCTGCGGATCGATCGGCCGTCGCCGCCGGAGGACCTCGGGCCGCGCAGCAGCGGTAAGTCCGTCGATATTACCGGCCGCGGCCGCCGCTCGATCACGCTCGACCTGAAATCGCCCTTGGCTGCGTCCGCGGCGCTCGAACTGATCGAAAGGGCCGACGTGCTGATCGAGGGATTCCGCCCGGGGACAATGGAGCGGCTTGGCCTAGGTCCCGATCTGGCGCTCGAGCGTAACCCACGGCTGATCTACGCGCGCATGACGGGGTGGGGGCAGACCGGCCCGCTCGCCGCGGATGCCGGTCACGATCTCAACTACATCGCGCTGTCCGGGGTCCTGTCGGCGATCGGCCCGGCCGGCGGGCGTCCGCTGCCGCCGCTGAATCTCGTCGGTGACTATGGCGGCGGAGGCATGCTGCTCGCGCTCGGCGTCGTCGCTGCGTTGCTCAACGTGCAACGCGGTGGCGCGGGGCAAGTCGTCGACGCGGCGATGATCGAAGGCGCCGCGCAGCTTGGATCCATCATGTGGGGCCTGGTGGCGGGCGGCAACTGGCAGGAGCAGCGTGGCAGCAACGTCCTCGATGGCGGTGCTCCCTGGTATGACAGCTATCGCACGCTCGACGGGCACTACATGGCCGTCGGCGCGGTTGAGCAGCGCTTCTATGCCGAACTCGTCGAACGGCTGGGGCTTGCCGAGGCCGATCTTCCCAAACAATACGATCGCAGCGGCTGGCCTGTCCTGCGCAACGCCTTTGCAAGGGTATTTCTTGGCAAAACGCGCGATGAATGGTGCGCCATCTTCGGGGATAGCGACGCTTGCGTGACGCCCGTGCTCGCCTTTTCGGAAGCGGCCTGTCATCCGCACCATCGCGCTCGTGGCAACTTCATTCAAGTCGACGGCGTCGTCCAGCCAGCGCCCGCGCCGCGATTCCTGGGGACGCCATCGAAAGCGCCAAGACCGGCACCACGGCGCGGCGAGTATGGTGCGGCCGCGCTCAGTCAATGGGGTTTTGCCCAGTCGGATGTTTCGAGATTGCACCAGCTGGGCGTGGGATTTGCTGATGAAGCCGAGCTGCTGCCAGCGTGACAGATCCAATGGAGTACAGCAGGCAATGAGTGGAATCCTTGATCTGGGAAGCAAATTCGCGTTGATCACAGCCGCGGGAGAAGGCGTCGGCCGGCAGATCGCGTTGCACGACGTGGCTCACGGCGCCAACCGCGTCATCGTCAACGATTTCTTTGAAGTCGCGCGCGCACCGTCGTCGAGGAAATCACGGCACTCGGTGGCCAGGCCCGCCGCAACATATCGCGAACATGGCGCTCTAACTGGCCTCCAGCTCCGGCGACTGGATCACGGGCCAGACCTATTCCGGTCAATGGCGGCTTCTCCTTCTCAATGTAATTTTCGAGCGGTTATAAGATGAACGAGCGAGTTCTGACCGAGCGTCGCGGCCATCTCCTGGTGATCACGATCAACCGTCCGGAGGCCAAGAACGCTTTCGACCTTGCATGCGCTCAGGCGATGCATCGGGCGATGGACCTGCTCGATGCGGAGGACGACCTCTTCATCGGCATCATTACGGGAGCCGGGGGCACGTTCTCCGCGGGCGCCGACCTGAAGGCGGTGGCGCGCAACGAGCGCGCAGTAACCGAGCGCGGCGGATTTGGCATGTTCAAGCGTCCATCGCGTAAGCCGCTGATTGCAGCGGTGGAGGGATTTGCAGTCGGCGGCGGGCTTGAACTGTGCCTGTCCTGCGACCTCATTGTGGCGGCACGGAACGCGAAGATGGGGCTTCCCGAAGTGAGGCATAATGTTGCCGCGGTCGGCGGCGGATTGTTTCGGCTGCCGCGACGGATTCCTTATCACGTGGCTATGGAGCTCGCGCTGACCGGCAGCTTTTATGACGCCGAGTTCTTCCAGAGTCTTGGGCTGGTCAATCGCGTCAGCGAGCCGGGGTGCGCGCTTGCCGACGCGATCGCATTTGCCGAAGAGTTGCTGGTCAACGGACCCACCGCGCTGGCTGCCTCCAAAGAGATCATCTTCCAGTCGGCCAACTGGACCGACGAAGAAGCGTGGAGCCGGCAAGGTCCCATCGCGGCGATCGCGTTCGAAGCAGAGGATCGCACGGAGGGGTTGCGGGCCTTCGCGGAAAAGCGAAAGCCGTTTTGGCATGGACGCTGAAGGCGCGGTGTCACCGACGCGGCATCGGTAAAGGAAAACAAAATTAAACGGGAGGATGGGAGTTGGCTTGTAAAGATCTGGGAATTGCGACCGTCGCACTCACATCATGGATCGCGCTAGCGAGCGCTCCTGCCAATGCGCAGAAGAAGTACGATCCCGGCGCCAGCGATACCGAGATCCGGGTCGGCAACATCATGCCCTACAGCGGACCCGCGTCAGCCTATGGCGTCATCGGCAAGGCGAGCGAAGCGTATTTCCGCATGATCAATGACAATGGCGGCATCAACGGCCGCAAGATCACGTTTATCACATACGATGATGCGTACAGCCCGCCGAAAACCGTCGAACAGGCCAGAAAGCTCGTCGAGAACGACGAGGTGCTTCTGATTTTACAGCCGCTGGGAACGCCGGGTAACTCGGCGATCCAGAAGTACCTAAACTCCAAGAAGGTGCCGCAGCTCTTCGTTGCTTCGGGGGCGACCAAGTGGGGCGATCCGAAGCACTTCCCATGGACAATGGGCTTTCAGCCGAACTATCAGAGCGAGGGGCGGATCTTCGCGAAATACATCCTTGAGCACAATCCGCAAGCGAGGATCGGCGTCCTCTATCAGAATGACGATTTCGGCAAGGACATGCTGAAGGGGTTGAAGGACGGTCTTGGCGAGAAGACGTCGTTGATCGTTGCGGAGACAAATTACGAGATTTCCGACCCGACGGCCGACTCCCAGATCGTCAAGCTGAAGACCGCGAATGCCGATGTATTTGTCGACTTGACGTCGCCGAGATTTGCGGCCCTGGCGATCCGGAAAGTGGCCGAGCTGGGTTGGGAACCCATGCATTTCCTGAGCAACGTCTCCGGCTCGATCGGGTCCGTGCTGCAGCCGGCCGGACTTGAGAATGCGAAGGGCATCCTGAGTACGGCCTACACCAAGGATCCCTCCGATCTCCGGTGGAAGGACGATCCGAAAATGATCCAGTGGAATGCCTTCATGGACAAGTACATGCCCGGCGCCAACAAGGCCGACCAGGGCTACATCTGGTCCTACATGGCGACCCAGACCCTGGTCGAGGTGTTGCGGCGATGCGGCGACGATCTGTCTCGCGAGAACGTCATGCGGCAGGCCGCAAGCCTTCACGATTTCGAGGTCGACGTTCTGTTGCCGGGTATCAAAGTCAACACCAGCCCAACGGACTTCTTTCCCGTCGAGCAGATGCAGATGCGACGGTTCGACGGACACGTGTGGGAGCTGTTTGGTCCTGTCATGAACGGAGAGGTCGGCAGCCCGGCCGGCTAATTCAGCGAGATAGCGCCGTCAGGCAAGGATATGAGAGGCAAGAGATGAACGAGCAAATCGGGTTCGCGCCGACGACGACCGCGATGATCTCGCGCGCACTGTCGCGGTTTCCCGACCGTCAAGCATTCATCTGGAATGGCGGTAGCTTGACCTATCGCGCAGTGCGCGACCTGATAGCCGGCCTGCAGGCTGGAATGGTTCGAGCGGGCCTCAAGCAGGGTGACGTCGTAACCCTCTTGAGCGCGAACAGCGCCGAGACCTGGTGCGCCGGCGTTGCAGCGCAGGCCCTGGGCCTCCTAATCACTTGGCTGCATCCGCTCGGCTCGCTGGCCGATCATCTTGAGGTCATCGAGGACATCGAGGCGACCGTTCTGATCGTCGACCCGAAGACCCACGGCCTGCGTGGGGGAGAGCTGGCGAACGCCGCCCCCGGACAGCTCAAGGTGACGTTGACAATGGGACGAGCTGAATTTGGCCGCGATCTGCTCGCGATGGCCCAAGCGGCCGGTAGCGTCCGGTTCATCGATCTCACCAACATCAACGAGCATGCGATTGTGTACTATACCGGCGGTACGACTGGACGATCTAAGGGAGCAATCCACCGTCACCGTGCGCTGGTGGCATCGACGCAGTCGATCTCTGCCGAATTCGGGCTTCCCGAGGTGCCCCGCTATCTCGCGGCCGCACCAATCACGCATGTCTCTGGAAGTTTCGTCCTTCCATCGCTGACCCGCGGCGGCACTGTGCATTTGCTGAAAGGCTTCGACCCCGGAGAATTTCTTGCGACTATCGCCGGCCAAAAAATCAATATGACCATGATGGTGCCGACCATGATCTACGTCATGCTCGACGATCCGAAGCTTGAGACGACGGATATCTCATCGCTTGAGCTTCTGCTTTACGGCGCTTCTCCGATGTCGCCGACGCGACTGGTGGAGGGGATTGAGCGCGTAGGTCCGATCTTCGGCCAGCTTTACGGCCAGACGGAATGCTATCCAGTCAGTCTGCTCGGCAGGGCAGATCACGACGCCAAGCGTCCGGAATTGTTTGCGTCATGCGGATTTCCGTTGGCTTCCTGCGCGGTTTCCCTGATGGACGAGCACAATCACCCCGTCAAGCAGGGAGAGGCCGGTGAAATCTGTGTCCGGGCGACCCAGGCGATGGAGGGCTACTGGAAGCGCCCCGAGCAAACCGCTGAAACCTTCGCCGGCGGCTGGCTGCATACCGGCGACATCGCCCGGGCCGATGAACGAGGGTACCTCTATATCGTCGACCGCAAGAAGGACATGATCGTCTCTGGTGGCTTCAACATCTTCCCCCGAGAGGTGGAGGACGTGTTGTCGTCGCATCCCGATGTAGCGATGGCCTCCGTCATCGGCGTGCCTCATCCCAAATGGGGCGAGGCTGTCAGAGCCCTGATTGTCGCGAAGCCCGGCAAGCAGCCGAGCGCCGAGTCCCTGATGGACCTCGTCAAACAACGAAAGGGCGGTGCGCATGCGCCCAAGCAGATCGAGTTCGTTGACCGCCTGCCACTGACTGCGGTCGGCAAGGTCGACAAGAAGATGCTGCGCTCGAAGTACTGGGCCGGCCAGGACCGGCAGGTCGGGTAGCGGCTCCGTCGAATTCGGGCTCCGCGTAGCCGCAAAGTTCAATCGCCAACATTGTGAGACGGACATGGTTGAAGCACTGATTATCGATGCATGCAGGACCCCGCGGGGAATTGGCAAGGCCGGCAAGGGCGCTCTTTCCGGAATTCATCCGCAGCAGCTTGGCGCCACCGTCTTGCGCGCCTTGGCGGATCGCACCGGCATCAACACCGCGGATGTCGATGACATCATTTGGGGCACCAGTTCGCAGCGTGGTCGGCAAAGCGGCGATCTGGGCCGGATGTCTGCCCTGGACGCGGGGTACGACGTCCGCGCCAGTGGCGTCACGCTCGACCGCTTCTGCGGATCCGGCATCACCTGCGTAACCATGGCCGCACACGCGATCATGTCGGGCTCGGAGGATCTCGTGATCGCAGGCGGCACCGAGATGATGTCGATGGAGGGGCGTCTTGACGAAGGGACGTTGGTGATGGACGCCGGGAATTTACGGCTCCGTGCGCGACACCCGCAATCGCACCAGGGCGTCTGTGCCGACGCGGTGGCAACCCTCGAAGGCATCACGCGACGTGAACTCGACGAACTCGGGCTGGAGAGCCAAAGGCGCGCTGCGGCCGCGATCGAGGGGGGCCATTTCGACAGAAGCCTGGTCCCTGTTCGTCGAGAGGACGGCACGCTTGCGTTAGATCATGAGGAATATCCTCGACCACAGACGACGCTCGAGGGACTTTCGACGCTGAAGCCGGCCTTCGCGGCTATGGCGGACCACCCGCTCGACGAACGGGGTACGACCTACCGCCAGTTGATCCTGGAAAGGTACCCCGATCTCGAGATCAACTTCGTCCATCATGCCGGCAATTCGTCGGGCGTGGTCGATGGTGCCGCGGCGATTCTGCTGGGCTCGCCGGACTATGCGAAGAAGCATGGCCTGAAGGCGCGAGCGCGCGTCGTGGCGACCGCGAACATGGGCGACTCGCCAACGCTGATGATGAATGCGCCGGTCCCCGCGACACGTAAAGTGCTCGCGAGGGCAGGACTGACGCTCGACGACATCGACCTGTTCGAGGTGAACGAGGCCTTTGCCGTCGTCGTAGAAAAATACATTCGAGATCTCAAGATCGACCGCAGCAGGATCAACGTCAACGGCGGCTCGATCGCGCTCGGTCATCCGATCGGAGCGACCGGTACGATCCTGATTGGCACCATTCTCGATGAACTGGAACGGCGCGATCTAAGGCGGGGCCTCGTGACGATGTGCGCCGCTGGGGGCATGGCTCCCGCAATAATCATCGAACGCATCTAATGACGTTTGGAGGATGAGACGATTCCGCGCGCGACGCGCGAACCGGGAATCACGAACCGCCTCGCTGCGCGCTCACGTAGCGCCGCTTTCGGCGCAAAGCTGCCGCCATGGAGCGAAATGCGCATCGTAAAGTAGAATATCAAAGCAAGCACGGGCTCTCTTATCGCTCACCTCGATCATGTCGAGTACTGGCAATCCGGCCCTTCCGCAGGCAGCACCTGACGTCATGGCAATGATGATGCGCCCCGCGCCCGATCCCAAGTCCAATCAGGCAGGATTTCTGACCCACAGTCTTGCTTTTGCACGTCGCATCACGGGACCGGCGGCCTATCCGTTTGACGAGGAAAGCCACCGGCTCCTCGTTCTCGAAGAGGCACCCGCGCCTACGATCCCAGCGGCGTCGGACGGCAGATTGCAGCAATAGCGGTGGCCGGCGATCGGCGTCCGCGCCTCGCGACGATCAACGTGCCAGCGCTGGTGATACATGGCGCGCACGATCCGCTCATCCTCCCTGAGTGCGGGAGGGACACCGCCATGTCGATCCCTGGTGCTAAGTTCGCGTTGATCGATGGCATGAGGCACGATTTGTCGTCCCCTAGCATATTGAACGGGACTTAGTCGTCAGCAGATGTTCGAGCTCCGGCCCGGGGCCCTGGCTCGTGAGCAGTATCCGCTCCCCCGCCAGCTCCGGCCACTCCACGGCCGTGCGTTGGCAGAGCGGGTGGCCATCCGGAATCGCAGCAACGACTCGTTCGCTCCACAGCAGCAAGCACCGATCGTCCCAACTCGACGAGCTCCTCGTCATGATTGCTATGTCGATGGACTTCGCCATCAGAGCCCCGAAGAGCCGGTCATGGCCGCCATCCACGATATGGACGTCTACCTCTGGATACCGCCGGTGATGCCCCGCCAGGGTGGCATACATGTTTCCAGTGGTGAGCGAGGCGTAGACGCCGATCGTCAAATGGCCTGTTTCGCCGCGGCTCCGGGCTTTGAGTTTCCGAAAAGCTGCGGACGCGTCCCCTAGAATACGCCGCGCGGCATCGAGAAATTCGAGGCCGGCAACGGTTGGATGCGTGCCGCCATTGCTGCGAAGGAACAACTCAGCGCCAAGCTGGTCCTCAATGAATCGAAGCCGCCGACTTAGCGTGGATTGCCTGATGTTGAGGGTTTGTGCCGCCCGCCGCAAACTTCGGTGCTGCGAAGCGACGACCGCCCATTTGAGATCATGCAGGACCACGCCCATTACGCTTCTTCCTTACGGAAGGCGCATTCGCTAGAATCTTAGGCGAAGCGGCAGCAGGATTCGACCGTCCACCCCGCAAACTTGGGAAGCCGCCTAACTCCACGACATCATCGCCTTCCAGCCGCCAGTCCGCCTATCCAACTTCTCGAATGACCGACCGGTGCAACACTTCAGACCTTTACGATTACCGTTCCCAGGTGACCGCCTCTGATCGTCTGCTCTAAAGCCTGCGGGGCTTCAGCAAGACCGTTCACAACCACATGAGGAAAGCGGATTTGTCCTGATCTCAGCCATTCTCCGAGATGTTGTTCCCATTCCTGTTGAGCATCGGGATCGTCATCGGCGCTGTAGCCACGAATGAGTAGGCGCTTCATCAGGATGTGCGCGGAGTCGAGGGAGATCGGTGCGCTTCTGCTTCCACCCTCAGCTGCTAACTGCTGAGATAATGTTCCTGTCACCACCACGCGTCCGCCTTCGCGACACGCGATAACGCCAGCCTGAAATTGCTCGCCGCCCACATTATCGACGAAGACGTCCAGCCCTTCGGGCGCTGCCTCCGCCAGCTGGTGGGAGATTGGCGCTCCGCCACGATAGATGGCCGCGTCATAGCCAAGCTCCATCACTAGCCGATCGGCTTTTTCTCGCGTGCTAGTGCTGCCGATGACGCGGGCCGCGCCCAGTAGGCGCGCGATCTGCGCAGCCATCGAGCCGATCGCCCCTCCGCCGCTAGAGATGAACACGGTATCGCCCGGCCGAACATTGATGCCGCGCGTCAGAGCGGCATAAGCCGTCCAACCATGACCGAGGTGCGCGACGCGATCGGGAAGATCGTCCTGAACCTTGCGACACTGTGCGACCGGCACGGCCGCGTAGTCGCGCCATCCCAGAAAGTGAACGACTAGATCGCCTGGCGAAAGACCGCTCTTCTCGGGTGCTACTAGCACCTCGCCGAGCGCCTCGCCACGAAGCGTTTCTCCCACCCTTACAGCTGGAAACGGAACACCCTTTTCGTCCGCTGCGCCTCTGATGATCATCTGGCGTAAGGACGCTGAGACGAGGAAGTAGAGATTTCGGACGAGCACCTCGTCGGGCGCGGGCTCCGGGCAGGGCGCGCGTGCAATCTCGAAATCAGCCAGCACGGGAAGCCGCTTATGCGCCCTGACCAGCCTGACTTCTCGACTCTCGATCGGCAACTCGTACATAAGACACTCCTCTTGCGCCGAACGCATGACGGCGGGATCATATGTGAGTATACTGCTCATATTCTATCGGAGGTCGAGCTTTGGCTACTCGCATTTCCTCGTCCGCCAAACCCATGCGCAAACAGCCCCGCCAAGCGCGGTCGCGCGCCACCGTAGAAGCGATTCTGACGGCGGGGGCTCAGGTTTTAGGTGAGGTCGGATGGTTGAAATTCACAACCAATCGCGTGGCCGAAATCGCCGGTGTCAGCATCGGTTCGCTGTATCAGTACTTCCCCGACAAGA
Organism: Bradyrhizobium sp. USDA3010; assembly: GCF_056429065.1. Classification (NCBI taxonomy): domain Bacteria; kingdom Pseudomonadati; phylum Pseudomonadota; class Alphaproteobacteria; order Hyphomicrobiales; family Nitrobacteraceae; genus Bradyrhizobium; species Bradyrhizobium sp. USDA3010. Next base: position 221,377 of record NZ_JBWJZD010000008.1, on the reverse strand, counting down.
CGGTCCTGGTCGAAGCGATCACCCAGCGCCATTTCGATGATGTCTTGGGCGTGTTGCGTGAGATCGATAGTTGCGAATTGCCGCTGCAGGTGCGCGCCGAGCGGCTCATCACCGGCATGATCCAAATTCATGGCAATAATCCACGCCTGCATCAGGTGCTCCTTCGGGATGTACCCACTGGCGAGGGCCTGAATGCCACGCACACAACTTTCGAAGCCGAGTATTTCCGACGCTACGAAAGCTTCGTCGCCCCAGCTAGTAGGGCTGGGTTGGACCGAAGGAGGGTGGCTGAAGTTCTGTCTTCCGCGATCGCGGGCGTGATTCATGACGCGGCGGAGAGGGGAACGCTGGGCCCGGTGCAGCTCCGACAGGAACTCATCGCAATCGTTCTTGCCTATGTACGTCATCGGCAAGGGTCGGTTTAGGATCCCGATTGGGTGGAATTTGGATTAAATCTACGGTCCGCAACTCGCGTTGCTTGCCCTAGGCGTCGAATCCATGGTGGCTGTCTGACTAGGAAAATAGCCACCGAGAGGTGGCGCACCCGACACGATTCGAACGTGTGGCCTCCACCTTCGGAGGGTGGCGCTCTATCCAGCTGAGCTACGGGTGCATCTCTCATTCGCCTAGCCCGACCGACCCGTGAGGGTCAACGAATTCGGCGATCATAAAACCAGACCCCATTCGAACGACTCGACGGCTACGCTCCGCCTGTCTGCGGTCCGCTTCCGTTCTCCCGAAAGTGCTTACGCGGTGCTTACGCGAATTTTCCGGGACTTCTGCGGCGGTAACCTGGGGGTCCTCAAGCTTCTGTTTTACATACCTTTCTTCAGTTGACGACGAACGAAACGCGCTTGACACAAGCCTACGGAGGGCAAACGCCAATCAACCCTGCTATCCACCGCCAACGGAAATCGAAGGGTTGGGCCGGTGCTTGGATGCTACGATGGATTCGGTGAAAAAATTGGAGGTGAAACGCCAGTTTTTGGCCGTGGCTCGAATAGTGGGTTTTGGCCTAAGAAGGTCAAAAATGCTCTATCTTTCAATGGGGATTGACTGACTCCCTCTCCGCCATTTACACGATTTTGTACGCTAAACTACGATTTCGCGCGCTTGGGTTCGTTAGTTGTGACGAACGCACGCCACCATGGCTGGCGTGAAGGACTCTGGATAATCATCGCCATCAACAAGGATGAGGACGCTGATCTTCCTGGTCGCCGATTACGTCCTGGTCGAAGCTGATGACGCGCGAGCCGGCCAAGTGGTGTTTCACCGAGAAAGGTCGCAACTTTCTCGCGATGCTCGATCGGCCGGTAGTCGAGGATCGAGACATCATGCTCGCGCGAGCCGATGATGGTTGCGACGGTAAGCCCAGTCATTGCAGCGGGGGTCGGCTGTGTCTCATCCGTCCGACGCAGCTTCACCGCCAGCGTTGCGCTTGATCGGTGTTCCGGGCGCCTTGTCCGGCGCCCGCCTTCATCACGGCATCGATGAACCGTCAATTTGGGCAGGGTTGCCCGGCAGCTCCCCACAGGGCCATGTCTTTAACATGACCCTCGAAGGTACCCGGTGGCGTGGTGCGGCCTGCTCCCGGTGCCCATCCCCGCGGGATGAAGCCGTTTAGCGATGCATCGTGCCGCAAGTGCTCGAGAAGACCGACGGCATCGCGACCGCCATTGCGTTTGGGATCCTTCAGTTGCGCACAAATCTCGGCGCCGCTCTTGCCGAACCAGATGAACGCCACCGGGGCGAGCTGCCAATCAATACCGGCGCGCGGCGGCGCCGGTGTCGGGTCGTTCGGTTGGGTAGAGGTCATGTGACAGGTCGAGCAGGGGATCGCTTCCGCCCCGATGCGGCTCTGTCCGCCATGGATATTCATGCCGTGCACTCGGGGCTTTGATTCGCCCGCCGGCGTCCAGATCGGAATTGCCTTGGCGTCGACATGGCAGTTGGCACAACGTGGATGTGTCACCACGGCTTCGATCCGTTTCCAGGCCTGCAGCCCCTCGGCGCGGCTGACGCTGCCCGGTGGGAGCGCATCCTTCGCCGGGTCTTTAGCGACGACAATTGCCGTGAAGGCCACTGTTGATGAAGCGGCGAACGCAAGCGCGATCAGAGACATCTTCATGGCGCGCGCTCACACGAAATCGATGAACTTGTTGAAGGGCATTTCGCGGATTCGCTTTCCGGTCGCCGCGAATATCGCGTTGGCAAGCGCGGGTGCGGCAGGAGGCACGGGGGGCTCGCCGACGCCTCTCACCTTGGGATCGCTCTCGAGCCCGCGCACCTCGATCACCGGACACTGATAGATCCGCATCGCTTCGTGGTGATTGTAATTGGTCTGCTGCACGCCGCCCTTGGCATAAGTGAGTTCGCAATTGATCGCGTGGCCGAGCCCCCAGATCACGCCGCCCTGCACCTGGTTCTCGAAGTTGACGGGATCGATGACCTTGCCGACGTCGACCGCGACCCAGACCTTGTCGATCCTGATGCCCTTGTCGGTCGCCGTGACCTCGACGACTTCGGCTGTCGGTGTCCCGAATGCTTCCACGAACGCGACGCCCCGGCCCTTGCCGTTGCCGAGCGGTCCCTTCCAGTCCGACATCTCCGCCAGCGTCTCCAAGAGCTTGCGGTAGGTCGGAATCGCGCACATCTCGATGCGCGCCTTCATGGGATCGAGCCCCGCCGCGTGGATCATCTCGTCGATGAAGCTTTCGGTGAAGAAGCCGGCCGTCGAAGCGCCGACCGAGCGCCATGTGGTGCTTGGCGATAGTCCCCGCGCCTCATAGGTCGTGGCCCGGAAATTCGGGATGTCGTAGTAGACGTTCCAGTGACCGGCGGCCAATTGGGCGTCGGGATCCTTCGAGGGGACGCCCGAACGCTCGAGCAGTCCGTTGAGCGGCGCGGTCGACGCCAGTTTCAGGTCGGCCGCGACGATCTTGCCGTTCTCCACCTTGCCCTTGTGCCGGGCGATCGCAATCTGCCGCGGAATGTCCTGGATGAAATCCTCCTCGCGCGAGAACACCAGCTTAATCGGCGTTCCCTTCATTTGATTGGCGATCTCGGCGAGCACACGGACGTTCTCGTATTCGAGACGATGACCGAAACTTCCGCCGGTCCATTGATTGTGGAAGGTGACCTGTTCCGGCTTGAGGCCGATCGCTTTCGCCGCGACCGACTGCACGAACTGAGGGCTCTGATGGCCGACCCAGATCTCTATGCCCTTGTCGGTGACGAGGCCGATCCCGTTGAGCGGCTCCAGCGGCTGATGCGCCACATAGGGGGCGCGATACTCCGCCTCGACCAGCTTGCCGGTCTTTAGCGCCGCATCGACATCGCCGATCTTCCGCCATTCCTTGCCGAGGAATTCCGGCTTGAACGAGTTCTCCAGCACCTTCCAGTGGCCGGCCTGTTCCGCGGGGTAGGTCGAAGGCGCCCATTTGCAATCGATCGCCGCGACCGCCTTCATCGCGTACCAGCTGTTGGTTGAGATGACAGCAACGCCATTCTTGATTTCGAGGACCTTCTTGACGCCCGGCATCTTCAGCGCCTTGCTGGCATCATACGATTGCAGCGGCTGCCCCTTGGCGGGGTTCAGCTTGACGGAGGCATAGAGCATGCCGTCCATCTTCCGATCGATGCCGAACTTCAGCTCGCCCATGACCTTCGATTTGATATCGAGGCGCATCATCGGCTTGCCGACGAGGCGCCATGTCGACGCCTCGCGCGGCTTCACATCGAGCACCGGCGGAATTGTCGCGGCTTCCGCGGCGAGTTGGACGTAGGGAATCTTCGTGCCGTCGGGCAGGATCACATCGCCGGACTGGGTGCGAATGTCGGCCACCGTAACGCCCGAACGTTTGGCCGCCGTCGCCTTCAGCGTCTCGCGCGCGACTGCGCCGGCTACCCGGCATTTTTCGTAGGTGTCTGGAATCGTGCTGGAGCCGCCTGTCATCTGCAGGCCGGTCTTTCTGAGATATTCGAGCGCCGCCGCGCGCGCTTCCTCAGCGGCAGGACTCTGGTCCGCCGCCAGGAACGGCGCGAACTCGTCCTTGAAGCCGGTGTTGAAGTAGGCGGGCGAGGGCCCGGCAAACCGGATTTCGAACTGACCGGGATCGAGATCCATCTCCTCGGCGATCAGAATCACCTGCGCGGAGCCGACGCCCTGGCCGATGTCGGCGTGTTGGGCAATGAGCGTTATTTTCTCCGGGCTGATCTCGACCCACGGATTGAACGTCACGGAGTTCGGACCGAGGCTCGCGGCCAATGGGTTGCCATTGGCGGCCATGGTAGCCGCCGCGCCGCTATACGAGCCGAAGGCAATGCCGCCGGCTACGGCCGCGGAGCCGAAAACGAAGGCTCGGCGGGAAATGCGCTGTAAGTCGCCCATCCTACTTCTCCGCCATCTTTCTTGCGGCAGCCGCATGAATCGCAGCGCGAATGCGCGGGTAGGTGCCACAACGGCACAGATTGCCGGACATCACCTCGTTGATCTGCTCCTCCGTTGGCTTGGGAATCCTTTGAAGGAGCGAAATGGCCTGCATGATCTGGCCGGTCTGGCAATAGCCGCATTGCGGGACCTGATGCTCGATCCAGGCCTGCAGGACCGGGTGCTGGTCTCTGTTATCCAACCCCTCGATCGTGACGACCGACTTGTTCGCGACGTCGCCGATGCGCGATTGGCAGGAACGGACAGCCTTTCCGTCGATGTGAACCGTGCAGGCGCCACATTGCGCTACACCGCAGCCGTATTTGGGGCTCGTTATGCCAAGCTCGTCGCGCAACACCCAAAGCAAGGGCATCTCAGGAACGACATCAACTTCGTGCCTAGTCCCGTTGACCGTGAGTTCGATCATGTCGATATGTCCCTTAGGGATGCTAATCCCAGCCTAGCTCAACTGTTTGTAGAGCGAAGGTAAAAGCAGGTTAAATCATTGCGGGCGCGCGACAGATGCAATCCCCGCTCCCCTGCAGCTTGACGGCGCCGCGCTCTTTCGCGAGGGCTTTCGTCAGAAATCGTCCCCGGGCTGAGGTCGGGATAAGCGGCTTCGGGATTTAAAGGACAACGTTGCCAACTGCCAACAAATCGCAGATCACGCGCAACGCGCTCATCTTCTCAAATCTCTCGTGGAAGCGCCTTCGGCGAATCGCTTGAGGACCGGTCGCATCAGTCGTGCCGCCTCTTTGTTGCGGCCCGAATCTGTGTAAAGGGACGCCAGATCGTTGACGATACGCAGTTCGAAAGAGACGGAGTTCATGCTGCGCGCCTCATCTCGCGCAATTCTTAGCAAGCGTTCAGCGTCAGAGTACTTGCCGGATCGAAGCAGCAGTAAGGCTTGAGTTCGCTGTATTTCTGGTCGGCACCATCGCTCCCGCTGCTGCTCTTGATGTCTCAGCGCCTTGATGATCGCTTCTTGAGCTTCGGGAATCTTGCCCTGCCGGGAAAGTACCTCAGCAAGATGCGCGAGATACATGCCGATGCGCATCAAGTAACGGCACTCTATCAACTCGCTGACGGCATCCCGCATCTCGAAAACGGCATCCCGATTGCCGTTCAAGTCTCGGACGACGGCCGCGAAAAATCTTTGAACGGGAACCCAGCGCGCGATATGTTCCCGCCTCAAGACGGATTGCAGTTGCAGGGTGTAGTTCTCGAGCGCATCGAGATCGCCATTATAGAGCGAGACCGGGAGCGCGCCCAATCCCAACGCGTTGGCTTGCGAGACCAGGTGACCCGCGTTTGCAGACGCGACGACAGCCTCGCTGGCAACACTTGCGGCGTAATCTACACGCCCGCTCAGCCATGCGACGATTGGCAGATAGAATCGTGTCGAGATGTAGCGATCGACATCCAGTTCCGCCATGCGGGTTCGCTTGTCGGGCTGACTGTAGGTCTTCGCTTGCCTCGAGAGGACGTCCCAGCTCCAAGTCAGATCTCCCGCATGCGCCTTTGCCCAGGCTAAAGCCCGATCGCCATCAGCGGCTCCCGGCCAATCCCCGTGAATTTGGCGTAGTGCGCGAAGTTCTTCGAGACGCTCAATGGCCTTGTCGATCTGTCCGATCTGCATCAGATAATAGGACAGTCCCAATAGGGCGCGCATTTGATAGTCGGGGCTGTTCGCGGAACGAGCATATGAAAGGGCGGTGATCCAGGCTTCCTCGTTCTCGTTCCGAAGTTTACGCGCGTAGAACAAGCCCCACGCGCGGGAACAAGCTAGTTTCGCCTTCGAAAGATCGTCGCATGGGACAGTGTCGGCCAACTCGAGGGCCAAAGCCACCCATTGCTGCGACTCCGACAGCAAAGACATCTCCGACCAGAGCGGGATCGCGGCCGCCGTGAGTTCGATGCCGAGTCCCTTTTCGTTTCCATGGCCGAATGCCCACGACAAAGCCGCTCGCAAATCGGCGAGGCGCCCGCGGTACCGGGTCAACCAGTCGTGACCCTCACTCAATTCGCACTCATCTTCAGATCGCTTTAGTAGGGTCAGTATCCGACGGGCGTGGCAATGAAGAGCCGGTATGTCAATCGAGCTCTCCTGCCGCCGCGCCGCCGCATAGCGCCGTGTGCTGTCAAGGAGTCTGTAACTGAGTCCCGCTCCAATCACTTGTGCTGTGACGAGTGATTTGATGACCAGGCCGCCCAGGCCGGCAGCGACATGGACCGGCTTCAATCCGGCGACCGCTGCGATGGCGCCGATATCGTCCAGTTCGAACGCGTCGGCGAAGACCGAGGTCAGCTGAAAGACCATTGCCTCGTTTTGGGATAGAAGCCTGAAGCTCCAGTCGATCGTTGCCAGTAGCGTTTCATGACGGGGCGTTGTGTCGCCAAGGTGAGGGTTTTGAAAACCCGCATGTTCATCCAGAATTGCCAGCAATTCGTTCGGAGCATAGTGCTCCATCTTGGCTGCCACCAGCTCGATCGCGAGAGGAAGACCGTCGATTGCGTGGCATATTTGTGTGATTGCGGCGCAATCTGAATCCACAAGTTCGTACCCGATCCACTCCGATGCTCGGCGTACAAACAGTTCGACAGCGGGAAAACTCAGGGCTTGCTCACTCGTGATCGTGTCTACGACGTCGGGACATGCGAGTGGATCTATCCAAATGATGTGCTCGGCCGAGGTCTCAAGCGGTTCGCGACTGGTCGCGAGTAGCTTCGTACTACCGCTGTCAGAGGCAAGCCCGCGAGCAAAGACCGTGACCGCTGGAAGTACATGCTCGCAGTTGTCCAGAATTACCAGCATCCGACGCTGCCGAACGTAATCGAGAATTGCGTTGAGGGTATCTCCTGGATTACCGCGGAGCCCCAATGCGGCAGCAAGTGCGATGGGGACCAAAGATGGGTCGTCAATAATCGACAAATCGATAAAGCAGACGCCGTCCGGGTAATGCCGCTCAAGGGCGCGAGCAACGGCTATCGCGATAGTTGTCTTGCCGATTCCGCCGGCGCCGACCAATGTTACGTGGTGCTTGTCGCGAAGTTCAGCCATGACGTTCGCAACGTCGGCTTCGCGTCCTACTATGTCGCGCTGCGCAGGGAGGCCGGATATGTCCTGCGACCTCTCAGGAACTTCCAGATCAGCGCGATCAGAAATGGTGGTCTGAACCGGAGCCACGAATCGGTAGCCATGACCGGCGATCGTCGCGATATAAATCGGGGCGGTCTGCACGTCGCCGAGGGAGCGGCGCAGACTGCTCATATTGACCTTCAAGTTGCTGTAGTGAACGTAAACGTCGGGCCAGGCGGCTGCGATCAACTCGGCCTTTCGAACCAATTGACCGCTACGTTGCACCAGTAGATGCAGAAGTTCAAAGGAGCGGCCGCCGAGTTTGACGGGTTGGTCGCCGAGCAGCAACTGTTGGCGTTTCGGATAGAGACGAAATGGACCGAAGGAGAATACGAGTTCGTTCGGCATTGAACTATACCGGTTGTTCTTCGTTGGGCGCAGTCTGGTCTTGCCAAGTCAAAAATCAGCATGCCTCCACAAGGCGATCTGCAACAACACGCTTGACGTGTTGCAGAGTTGCTGGGCACGATGCAGACATACCATGAAAACATTGGCGGAGCGATCTTTACGACGCCTCGAGCTGCTGACCGCTTTAAGTGCAGCTAGACACGAAAATGATGCTTTCTGCGGCAGGAGGCTGCGCGCATTGCAGCGGGAACTCGGGACAATGTCGCATTGGTCGACGCCGGCGGGAGCCCGCCGACCGGGCTGTGCAGCCCTCCAATAAGGCGACAATTGAGCCTGCACTCGGCGCGCTGCCATCAGCGACGCAACGCGGCCAGCTACACCATCCGCGAGGCGATTTTACCTTAATTGACCCCCGAGGCTCGGCTTCTCCGATAAGCATCCATCATGACGCCAGGTCTGGCTAAAGCAGCTCGACACTCGCTCATCTCAGTCACTCTTCTGCGAAGTAAACAACGGAGATCAACATCATGATCCGCATCTATGGCATATTTCTCGCGGCCCTGATCGCGGTCGCGCCGGCCGCCGCCGACGCGCAGGAGGCAAAGCCGGTCTCTATCGTGCTGGTCCATGGCGCGTTCGTGGATGGATCGGGTTGGAAGGCGGTCTATGAGGTCCTGACCAGGGACGGATATGAGGTTCTCATTGTGCAGAATCCGACCCGCACGCTGGATGACGACGTATCGGCAACCAACCGCATCATCGCCGCGGCGAAGCATCCGGTCATTCTGGTTGGTCACTCCTATGGAGGAGCAGTGATCTCCCAGGCCGGTGACGACCCCAAGGTCAGGAGCCTAGTTTATCTGGCGGCCTTCGCGCCGGACACCGGCGAGTCGGTTACCGAACTGGCGGAAAAGCCGACCCCAGGCGAGCCCAGCGCGCCGCTGCTGCCGCCGACCGACGGTTATCTGATCGTAGACCCGACAAAATTCCCTTCCGCGTTTGCCGCCGATGTTGACCCCTCGACGACCCGATTCATGGCCGCGGCACAGACTCCCTGGGGACTGAAGGCGCCTCAGACCAAGCTCACCAAGGCCGCCTGGAAGGTCAAACCGACCTTCTTTCTGCTGACGACGCAGGATCACATGATCCCGCCCAGCACCCAGCGGATGATGGCGACCCGGACCGGCGGCAAGTTGGTCGAGATCAGTAGCAGCCATGCCGTGATGCTGTCCCACCCCGAGGACGTCGCTTCCTTTATCGAAAACGCCACGCGTTCGTCGAACTAGCGGGAGTCGAACGCAACGGCCTTCGATCGCCTGAAGAAAGGAATCGGATAATGGCCCTCAAAGATATTCTCCCGAGCAAGCTTGGATTCGGCGCTGCCCCGTTAGGGAACATGTTCCGCGATATCCCCGAAGCGGAAGCGCTTGCGACCGTTGACGCGGCTTGGAACGACGGCATCCGCTATTTTGATAACGCGCCATTTTACGGGGCGGGCCTTGCCGAGATCCGGATGGGCGAAGCGCTCACGGCGCGACCGCGCGGCGACTACGTCATCAGCACCAAGGTCGGCCGCATCATCCTCGACGAAGTCGAGGACGTCAGCGCGCGCGATCTGGGCGAGAAGGGCGACGTGTTCAAACATGGCCGTCCTAACCGGATCGTGAACGACTATTCGGAAGACGCGACGCTGCGTTCGATCGCAGACAGTCTGAAGCGTCTCAAGACCGACCATATCGAAATTATCTGGGTCCATGACGTGGCGCAGGATTTCTACGGCGACGAATGGCTTGGTGTCTTCGAAGGCGCGCGGAAAGGGGCATTCAAGACACTCGACCGACTTCGCGATGAAGGGGTGATCAAGGCCTGGGGCCTTGGCGTCAACCGTGTCGAACCGATCGAGTTGCTGCTGGCACTCGAAGGGCCGCGTCCGGATGGCTTCCTTCTCGCCGGGCGTTATACGCTGCTCGACCATGACCGCGCACTCCAACGCGCGATGCCCCTGGTCGCGGAACGCGGCCTGGGTGTCATCGTGGGAGGTCCCTACAGTTCTGGCGCGCTCGTCGGCGGACCAAACTTCGAGTACGCACCCGCAACGCCGGCGATCCTCGACAAGGTCGCGCAGATCAAGGTGATCGCGGATCGCTACGGCATCAGCATGAAGGCCGCCGGCCTACAGTTCTCGTTGGTCCATCCCGCGGTTGCGGCAGTGATCCCGGGCGCGAGCCGCCCGAGCCGTATCGCAGAGGACAGTGCTGCGTTGAACGAGGTCGTGCCCGCGGACTTCTGGACTGAACTGCGCCGTGTGGGCCTCATCAACCGCGAGGCGCCGACTGGTCGCCCGGAATGACGCCATGAAAAGGGTCAGCGCAGCATCACCTCCCAAGGGAGAACCGTTTGCGAATTTTACTTCGTTTGACTGCGCGAACGCTGCTTCTCGTTCGATAATGCCGTCATGCACGACCGCGCTATAACGCAATCAAGTCGGCATGTCTTGAACAACGATCAACAGGTAGGAGTATCATCATGGCAATCAAAACTGTCGTTCTTGTGCATGGCGCGTTTGCTGACGGCTCTTGCTGGGCAAAGGTCATTCCGTTGCTCGTCAAGCGCGGGCTGAAGGCAATCGCCGTCCAGAATCCCTTGAGCTCACTGGCTGACGATGTGACGGCTGCGCATCGAGTCATCAACATGCAGGACGGCCCCGTTCTCCTGGTCGGCCACTCCTGGGGTGGCGCCGTCATCACCGAGGCCGGTAACCATCGACAGGTGAAGGGCCTCGTCTATATCGCTGCAGGCGCACCGGACGGCGGGCAGTCATTCGCGGATTGGTGGAAGGACTATACGCCCGCGCCCGGCGCGGCCGAAATAAAGCCGTACGGTGAGGGCTATGTCGCCTTGACTCCCGAGGGCGTTCGCAAGCACTTCGTGCAGGACATCCCGTCGGACGAGGCCGATATCGTATACGCGACCCAAGGACCGCTGGCCGTGAAATGCTTCGGCGACAAGGTCACCGAGGCTGCATGGCGCTCGAAACCGACCTGGTACATCGTCGCAGCCAAGGACGAGACCATTCCTCCCGCTGTCGAGCGCGATTCTGCGGACCGGATGGGTGCCGAGACCATCGTGCTGGAAAGCTCGCACGTCCCGATGCTGTCTCAGCCCGTGGTGGTGGCGGAGTTCATTGCCAAGGCGGCGGCGTCGCTCTGAGATTATCAGGATCGGGGCCGCTCAGGCGGCCCCTTTTCCGTGCCGGATGGCATCGAGGCGCCGCAGCCAGAGGCTTTCATCGAGTGGCGCAACGACTGGGCGCCGGATACAAGCCCAGCCCACCAACCGAACCCCATTCCGTCCGTAGCTCAAACAGTGGGTTCTGGTCTCGAAAGTTCGAAAATGTTCGATTTTTCAACGGGAGTTGACTGACTCCCTCTCCGCCATTGCGCTGTTTTCCAGCGTATCGGATCGCTTCGACCGGCGGCGGCTAATCGGAGGGTAGCGCGACACTGACGTTACAGCATGTCCCCCGATGTTACTCCTAGTCACCGCGCAAGCCGTAGCTTGTGAGCGTAGGTTCGGGGGGGAGGGATCATGCGATCGAAGCGTGGCGCGAAAAGCTCATGCGATCGAGGTTGAATGCAGAAAGGGGAGTGCGGCCAGTTAATTAGATCGCAACCTGAACCGAATGTCGGGATCGGTGGTTGCGCGTCCGGGATTTGAACCTATCGATCGATCACCTTGTAGCGGGTTGACCCAGTAAAGTCAGAGCAGCGCGTGTTCAGATATCAGGCAGTGCAACGACTATGATCGTGCGACGAATACCGATTCTTGGTTGGATAAGCCCAGTGGTGCGACCAGTAAGTCATTGATTGTTCTCAACCCGGGGCTGTCTCTTAATCAGCGGGTCCCAGGTTCGAGCTCTGGTGCGCCCACCATATAAATCAAGACCTTAGCAAGAGAAACCGTTTGAGAGGACCGAACTAAAACGGTTTTTCAAACGGTGTTTTTGACGGCTGGGTGGCGAGTCCACTCTCAGCAATGTGATCTGCGCTCCTCGTCTCGGCGGAGGCCAAAGGCGTCGCGAAGGCTGCCCGACAGAGCCGCTTCCTCAATGTTGTATCTGGGTCAGAGCCGCCCGACATTGCCGGCATTCTCCCACTTCTGTTCAATGTCATCGGCGACGCATTGGGACAGCTGCGCCGCGCTCCCATCGAAATAGTGCTTGAAGTCGACGTGGACCCTCATGTTGTCCGGGCGGTAGGCAGCCATGCGATCGTAGAGAAGAACGGACGCCGCCTCGAAACGCCGATAGACCGATTTGTGCATCGGTGATCTCGATTCTTCCGTTTCGGCATCGATCGGCAGGTCACGAACCCCGGCCTTGAGGAAGCCTCCCGCCTGCTCATTGTGCTGGGGACCCGCGGGATTGGGCGACAGCCGTAGCACACGGCCGTCGTGTCCTGACTAGTCCGGCACGAGGCGGGGATTTTGTAATATAATGACGAGCGTGGAGGGCTGGGGCTCTAATGGCTCATCCCGCGAAAACGATCACCATGACCGATCCCCAGGTCGTCAGCAGAATGTTCGAGATCGGGTAGGCCGGCGTATAGCCGAGCACCACCACGGAGCTGCCCGAGCGCTCCTGAATGGCAGCCATCGCCGCCGTAACCGTCTGTGCTCCGGTCAATGCGCCGAGCAGGAGGATGGGATTCATGCGCAGCACGAAATGGCCAAAGCAGAAGCCGACAATCTGCGGCAACAGGGTTACGATCATGCCGCCGAGAAGCAGGCCGATACCCGACTCCCGTATGGCGGAAAGGAAGATCGGCCCGGCATGAATCCCGGTCAGGCCGACAAAGGCCGCCAGTCCGAGCGACGTCATCAGACTGATCGCGCCGTCGGGGATACGGCCGAAATAGGGCAGACGGGTGCGGAGATAGCCGACCAGAAGTCCGGCGAGCAGGGTACCGACGCTGGTGCTCAGCGAGATCGTGATGCCACCAACAGAAAAGCTCACGAGGACACCAACGAGGCCGCCAAGGAAAATCGCGAGTCCCAGGACCACGAAATCAATCGTGGTGCTCGGCGCGACAATGACGCCGATGCTCTTGGCCGCATTCTCCACCACCGTTTCGGGGCCGACGATGCGAAGCAGATCGCCGCGCTGCAGGATCACCCCGGCGGCGATGGGGAGTGCTTCACCACCCCGGCTCAACGAGCGCAAGTAGAGGCCGCGTGTCCAGTCCTGTTCCGACGCCTGCTGGAGACTGCTGCCCGCGAGTTTCGGGCTGATCAGGAACACGTCGGCCGAGACCAGGGGGATATCCAGCAGCTCGCGGTCCTCCACCTCCTCGCCGCGTGGATCGACCAGTTCCACGATGATCTGGCGCGGTGCGGACAGCGCGACGACGTCGCCTGCCGCGAGCATCGTTCCGAGCTCCGCCTCGAGGATGCGCTCTCCGCGGCGAATGCGGTGGATGAACACGCGCTGCCCGGGCACCCGAGCTTCGGCGGCGGCCACCGTCAGTCCGACGATTGCCGCGTGTTGATCCAGCCGGTAGGCGCGCAGCTCGAACTTGCGCCAGGCGGACGCCAGCTCGGGCCTGGCGCGCGTGATGCCCAGGACCTGTTCGAGCTTGAGCGCTTCCGTCTTCAGATCGATCTTCAGCAGCGCTGGAACGACGATCGTGCAGAATGTGATGACGCCGGCATAGCCGAAAATGTAGCACACCGCATCGGCCACCGCGATGTGCGAGACGAACAACGCGCGCTGTGCTTCGGACACGGGCAGCCCGTTGACCGCGTCGGTCGCCGTTCCCATTGCCGCGCTCTGGCTCAGGGCTCCCGACATGAGCCCGGCCGCGAAGCCCGGGTCAAGTCGCAGCACGCGTGCCACGACGATTGCCGCCGCAAGGCCGGTGAGGCTGACGACAACGGCCATCAACATCGGCTTCAGCCCGTCACGTTTCATCGCCAGCACGAATTGCGGACCGACCGAATAGCCTACCCCGAACAGGAACAGCAGGAACAGGAACGATTTGGTCATGCTGGACACGGGAACGTGCGCGAAGTCGCCGACCGCAAGGCCGGCGAACAGCGAGCCCGTCACCGGGCCGAGGCTGAAAGCGCCGATCCTGAAGCTTCCGATCCAGTAGCCCGCTGCGATCACCAGGAACAGCGCGAGTTCCGGATAACGGACCAGAAACTGCTGCAGCCAGATCAACATTTCCCGGGGCCGCGGCTAGGTCATCATCATCACCAGCACCATGCCCCAGATGGTCAGCAGCGTGTTTCCGACCGCGTAGGTGACGGTGTAGCCGAGGCCGGGTATCTGGCTTTTCGCGCGGTCGTTGATCATGCCCAGCGATGCAGTGGTCGTGCGCGCGCCGGAGCAGCATCCGAGCAGGATCGCGTCGTGGAAGCGGAACAGGTATTTGCCGACGAACATCGCCAGGATCAGCGGCACCGTCGTCACGATGACGCCCCAGAGGAACAGGCTGAAGCCGAGCTTTTGCAATCCGGCGACAAATCCCGGTCCCGAGGAGATGCCGACCACGGCAATGAAGACATTCAGGCCGACCGAGTTCATGAACCACACGGTCGGTGACGGGATGCGGCCGAACGTCGGGTGCACGGATCGGAGCCAGCCGAAAAACAGACCGGAGATCAGCGCGCCGCCGGAAGTGGACAAGGTGAGCGGCACGCTTCCGATCTTGTAGACGAAGGCGCCAACAAGCGCACCGATCGCAATGGCTGCGCCGATGAACGCGACGTCGGCAACATCGGTCGCACGATCCGGCCGGCCGAGCATTGTCGTGGCGGCGGCGACGTCGGGCGTGCGGCCGACCAGGGTGACGATGTCGCCCCGGTTTATCTTCGTGTTCGGCAGGATCGGAATCTCGGTCGCGATCGCGCCCCGGGTGATCTTGCGCAGGAATATGCCGCGAGCGCCCGGTGCTCTCGCCAGTTCCTCCAGCGTCTTGCCATCGACGTCCTTGCTGGTCACGTAAACATCGACGCCTTCGATCGGCACCGCCAGCAGCTCACGATCGTCAACTTCTTCCGCCTGCTCGCCGATCAACTGCACGAGCACGTCGCGGCGGCCAGCCACGGCGACGACATCGCCGGCATGAATCACCGTGTCGGAGGTTGCCTCCACGATCTGCCCGGCTTGCCGAAGTCGGAGGATGAAGACGCGCTGCTCGGGTATCAGTGCCTCTGCCTGCTCGACCGTCTTGCCGACGACAGGCCCACGCTCGCGAACGCGGTAGGCGCGTAAGTCGAACTGGTGCCAGGCCGTCCCAGGGCCGCCCAGCTGCTTCTTGCCGCCATGCTCTTCCTCGTACTTCTTGCATGCCGTCTCGAGATCGATGCCGAGCAGTGCAGGACCTAGCAGGGCCAAGACGATCGCCGACCCGACCGTGCCGAAAATATAGGTCACGGCATAGGCGACCGGCATGGCATCGAGCAGCTTCTTGGCTTCGTCCGCGGGCAGACCAGCGCGATTGATGGCGTCGGTCGCGAGCCCCATCGACGCGGAGATCGTCTGTGAGCCGGCATAGAGCCCGACCGCCGATCCGACGTCGTAGCCGGCGATTTTCGCACCGAGATATGCAGAGAGAAGACAGAACACACAAACCACGGCCGCGAAAATGGCTTGCGGAACGCCGTCCTGCGCAATGCCGCGCACGAATTGTGGTCCGACGCCATAACCGATTGCGAACAGGAACATCAGAAAGAAGAACGGCTTCAGCGGGCCCGAAATGGTGATTCCGATCTGGCCGATGATGACTGCGGCGACCAGTGTCGCGGTGACTGCTCCGAGACCAAGACCCTTGTAGGTGAAGGACCCGAAATAGTAGCCGAGGGCCAAAGAGAGGAAGATCGCGATTTCGGGATAGGTGCGGAGCGTCTGGAAGAACCAATCGATCATGATGTCACCCGTTCATGCTGTCCAGGGGCTTCGGCATGCGCCCGCTTCGATCTCGCGCAGGGGCCGAGAAAGGGCGAGCAGCTCTATCGATCGACATCAGGCGGCGGCTGGTGAGAAGGACGTTGATCTATGTCAATCGCAACTGCGAGAGCGCTGCGGTTTCATTGCCTTGCCGACGACCTGCGCGCGGTTAGCAAAACTGCATCGTGACGAGCCCACCGTCGCCGCGCACCGCCTCCACGAGACCGTTGACATAGATCAAGGCTCGTCACCGGCTGCCGATCATGCTGAACGCGATTGCGCGGGCGAACAGCCTGTCCGCCTCCATCCCAACAGCTTGCATCGTTACGGGAGTGTCAAATGGCCGATCTTCTGACCTTAAGGAAATTCGAGGCATTGAGCCCCTTCGAGATCAAGGACGAATTGATCAACCTCGCGAAGAGCGCTTCGAAGCGAAGTCAGACGGCCTTTCTAAATGCCGGGCGGGGCAACCCCAACTGGGTGGCCACGACGCCGCGCGAAGGCTTCTTCCTGCTCGGACAGTTCGCCATCACCGAGAGCAAGCGGGTGATGGAGCATCCGGCGGGCATCGGCGGCATGCCGCAGGCAAAAGGCATCGCCGGGCGGTTCGAGGCCTGGCTCAAACAGCACAAGGACATGCCCGGTGCGAGCTTCCTGACCGAAATGCTGCCTTTTGCGGTCAAGAAATTCGGCTTCGATCCCGACGCTTTCGTCCACGAACTCGTCGACTCGATCATCGGCGACAATTACCCGGTGCCGGACCGCATGCTGGTGCACAACGAACGGATCGTGCACGAGTATCTCATGTGGGCGGTTTGCGGCGAGTCCCGGCCGGCCGGGAAGTTCGACATCTATGCGGTGGAGGGCGGCACGGCGGCGATGTGCTACCTCTTCAAGTCGCTGAAGGCCAATCGGCTGCTGGTGCCCGGTGATACGATTGCGCTGGCGACGCCGATTTTCACGCCCTACATCGAGATGACGCACCTGGAGGACTACGATCTGAAGGTCGTTCAGATCAGGGCTCCGCAGGAAAACAAGTTCCAGTTCACCGACGAGGAAATCAAGAAGCTGGAGGATCCGAAGGTCAAGGCCTTTTTCGTCGTCAATCCGTCCAATCCTCCGGGGATGGCGTTGAGCAAGGAGACGATCGCCAAGCTGGCCAATTTGGTCAAGACCAAGCGTCCCGACCTGATGATCCTCACCGACGACGTCTACGGAACCTTCGTGCACAACTTCCGTTCGTTGCTCGGCGAGCTGCCGCACAACACCATCGGCGTCTACTCCTATTCGAAGTATTTCGGCTGCACGGGGTGGCGGCTCGGGGCCATCGCGATCCATGAAGACAACATCTTCGACAAGATGATCGCAAAGCTTCCGGACGAAGCCGTGAAGGCGCTCGACAAGCGCTATGGGCCGCTAACGCTCGAGCCGCGCAAGCTCAAGCTGATCGACCGGATCGTCGCCGACAGCCGCGACGTGGCGCTCAATCACACCGCGGGGTTGTCGTTGCCGCAGCAGGTGATGATGAGCCTGTTCTCGCTTGCGGAGATGATGGACGTGAAAAAGGCCTATCAGGCCGCCTGCATGGAAATCGTCAACAAGCGCCTGTGGGCGCTGCTCGACGGGCTCGGACTTGCTGATAAGCTAACCCCCAATCCGAATTACGATGCCTACTACGGCCTGATCGATTTCGAGTTCTGGGCTCGAAAGAACATCGGGGACGATGCCGTTGAACACCTGAAGAAAAATGTCCACCCGCTGGATCTCGCATTCAGGCTGGCCGAAGCCCACGGGATCGTGCTGCTGAACGGCGGCGGATTCGATGCACCCGAATGGTCGCTTCGCGTATCGCTCGCGAACCTCCCTGACGACGTCTACGACGACATCGGACGAGGTGTCCGGACGATCGCCAGGGGCTATCGCGATGCCTACGAAGCAGCGACCGGGAACAAGGGAGGTGCAAGGCGCTGACGAACCGAGTTCTCCCATGGTTGTTGATCTCTGGCGCGAGGGCTATCGTCAATAACGCTGCCACGTCATTCGCCATTCAGAGCGTCGCGGTCAACCGGGCCGTTATAGTCGAATTGGGTAAGTCAGCTTGTCGCAAGCATTTCCGATTGTCTGGCACAAGCTGCGCTGGTCAGTCGGTTTTCTCCGTGATCTACCATGGCGATCATGGGAAATGGCAGCGACATATTTCGGCGAGCGGTTCGCGCAGGAAAGCCGGCCGGCGCTCGCAATTGGCTGCGTCGCCGGCTCGAAGCGATCGACGGAGATTTTGCCTTCAGGTTGATGGTTATAACGGCCGGGATGCTGTCGACTGTCGCGTTTGCCTTTGGATTGCTGTCGCTCTGAGCGAGCCTCTTCATCTGAGCCTGAGCGAACCGATGTCAGCGATGAATTCGGCACCTGCGACCGGAGACACCAGTCCGGGGCAATGAATGCGCTTCAAAATAGCTGCAAATTCGACCGGACGGCGAGATCATCTGGCCGCAAGGCCAGGAATCGGGCTCTCGGCCACGATTGCCCTGTTCTGCTGTGCACAACAGACGATCGCGCTGCCGCTAACGCCCTTCCGTTATGCGGCACAGGCCCAGCGGCATTGTCCCGGCGATACCGTGGTCTGGCTCGATTTTCGCCGTCGACGCTATTATCTCGAGGGGCAGAGCCGCTATGCCAGGGGTTTCGACGGCAGTTTCGTGTGCAGGAGCGAAGCTCGCGATAGCGGCTATCGGCGTTCGTTGCTCGGCCGGCGGTGACACCACTGAGGGCCGGCCTGGCGCCGAACAACCGACCTACCATCCGTAAGGATAGCGCGGCTCCTTCGGCGGGGCAGGCGATCCATCCTGCACCTTGGGACAACTGCCGACGACGGCGGTCCGTCGCTTAAGTCGGGGCGCGATCGCGTTCGTGATCCCGGCCGTGATCGCAACTCGACCTGCGGCGGCCCCGAATCTTGCTCCCGAACCGGGGCCGTTTACTTTCCGAAGGGGCGGACATGTGACGCTTGATCTGGATCAAGCCAAGCGTGGCGCGGCGATGGCACCGCTTCCTGCGTGCCTACTGACGCTCAATCGAAAGCACGTTCTTGAAAACGCTTCGCCAACTCGTGGCCGGAGACGAGTTCGTCCAGCTCGCAATTCGCCTCGGATTGCTGGCGCTGCTGATCTACTGGTCGTTCGTCCTGATCCGTCCGTTCGTGCCGATTCTGGCTTGGAGCGTCGTGCTTGCGGTCGCACTCTATCCGGTCTTCAACTGGCTCACAGGGATGTTCGGGGGCCACGCAGGCATCGCGGCCCTGGTCCTGACCTTGATCGCATTGGGGATCGTCATCGGACCGGCGACCTGGCTCGGGATCGGGGCGGTGGAGGGGGTGAGGGAGCTTGCCGGACAATTGAGCGCCGGTAACGTTGTCGTGCCATCGCCGATGCCGGAGATCAAGGATTGGCCGCTGATCGGCGGCCCGCTCTATGACCTCTGGGATCGGGCGTCGACCAATCTGCGCGCCGTGCTGCGCGAGGTCGTGCCGCATCTGAAGCCGCTGGCCGGGATACTGTTTGCGTTCGCCGGCAATGCCGGCGTCGGGATGCTGAAGTTTCTGCTGGCGGTCGCGCTCGCGGGGTTCCTGTTTCCTCACGGTCGGCAGCTTGCCGCGGCATGCAGGGGCTTCCTGTCCCGTATTGTGCCGGAGCAGAGCGAGCACTTCCTCGACCTTGCTGGCGCAACAATCCGGGCCGTCTCCCAGGGCGTCATCGGCGTTGCCGTCCTGCAATCACTGCTGGCCGGCGTCGGCTTCAAGATGGCCGGGATTCCGAGCGCGGGCCTGCTGGCGCTTGTGGTTATGCTATTGGCGATCGTGCAGATCGGCGCTGCGATCGTGCTGTTTCCCGTCGTCATCTGGCTCTGGTCGACCAAAGACTTCACGACGGCGCTTGCCCTGACGTTGTTCTTCCTGGTCGTCGGTGTCCTCGACAATGTGCTGAAGCCGCTGGTCATGGGGCGGGGCCTGACCACGCCGGCGCTCGTCATCTTCGTCGGCGTGATCGGCGGGACGCTTGCACACGGCATCGTGGGCCTGTTCATTGGCCCGATCATTCTCGCGGTCGCCTGGGAGCTGGTCACGGCTTGGATCCGGGACGACCGCGCGCGGCTGGCGGGACAGCGATGATATTGCTTCAGCTCCTCGCGGGATTGGCGGTGAGTGCGATCAATATTGCGCTCCATTCATTGTTCACCGTCGTGGTGATCCGACTGCTGCGCAATGTCGCCCTGAGCGCCGCCGCTCGGTTCGAGTTGCAGCTCAGCAGCGTGATGGTTGCGACCGCGCTGATCCTAATGGTAGCTCACACCTTGGAGATCGGGGTGTGGTCACTGGCCTATTTTGTGATTGGCGCAGCGCCCGCCGGCAGCAATCTGCTCTATTTCGCCTTTGTCAACTACACCACGCTCGGCTATGGCGACGTCGTGCCGGTCAAGCAGTGGTTGTTGCTCGGCCCGATGGCCGCCATGAACGGCATTCTGATGTTCGGCTGGTCGACTGCGGTCCTGTTCGAGGTGCTGCAAAAGACCATTGAGCGTCAGACGGCGGCCGCGGAATCCTCGTCAACATCGGGTTAGTTGTCCAAATTGGCCAACTGTTCGCGGTCAACCAGCATGATCTCGCGCTGATTGGAGCCGAGGAAGTTGAGTGCTCCGTGAGCGTGCAGCTTGGATAGCGCACGCGATACGGTCTCGAGGGTCAGCCCGAGATAGTCGGCGATATCGCGCCGGCACATCGGCAGGGCGACGACGTCGGCGCCGGTCAGCCGGCGATCCATCTCGAGCAGAAACGCGGCCACCCGCTCCAACGCGGTCTTGCGGCCGAGCAGCAGCATATGATCTTCGGCATGCTGCAGGTTGCTGGTGGTCATGATCAACAGGTTGCGAGCCAGGACGGAATCAGAATGGGCCCCCCGTTCGAGGCTCGTCCGCTTGATCAGGCGCACGTTGGTGTCGACGACAGCTTCGGCTGTGAAGCGATGGGTTTCGGCATTCTCAAGGCCGAAAATGTCCCCGACGAGGTGAAAGGCACCGATCTGACGTCGTCCGTCGGAGAGGAGCTTGTAGCTGCGAACGGCCCCCGAAACGACCTGGTAGACGTACTCCGCAGGCTCTTTCTCGCCGTAGATCTCGGTGCCCCTCCTGTAATGAAATTCACTGGTGATGAAGTTGGCGTGTTGGGCGGTCAGCCCACCGAGGATGCTCGGTACATTGGCCGGTCTGACATTGACGCGAGCGAACATGGACCATCTCTCTTCACTATGACTTTGCTGCGTCCGTAGCGGCTCGAAAATGCTTGTCCGCGTGCAATGACTACGACACGGCCCGACCAGCCTCTATTGGTCTTGAGGTCATTGTCCCAAAGGACAGGGTGCCCGAAATGCGGCAATTTGTTCGTAATTGGTAAGCAAGTCCTGGATTACTTTTCAGCATTTACGACGATAACCGTGCTAGACTTCTTGAACCCGTTGGTCTCCGGCTCCGAGCGCTATGGGCAAGGCAATTCGGCTCTCTGGACTGATCATCCTGCTGGCGAGCTTGCTGTCGCCGGCGGGCCTCTGGGCGCAAGAGATGCATTCACATTCCATGCTGGTGCTGGACCAGTCCGATCGACGTGGCCCCTTTTACTATCAGGTCTTCGTTGGACTGAGGGATGCCGTGAGCGCGCACGATCACGCCCCGACGACAATCTACACGGAAAGCCTCGATCTCAATCGCTTCGGTGGCGAGGGCTATCAGGAGGGTTTCCGGCGGTTTCTCGAGGCCAAATATCGCGATCGACCGATCGGTGTCGTGGTCACTGTTGGAGCCGCTGCGCTCGAGCTCGCGCTCCGCTGGCGCCCGCAGCTTTGGCCCAATACGCCGATCGTCTTCGCTTTGGTCGAAGAGGCCGACTTTAAGCGATTGCAGCCGCCTGCCTATGTCACGGGCGGCATGGTGACTTCGACGCTCAAGGATGCCGTCACGGCCGCTCGGGCCGTCGTGCCAGACCTCAAGACCGTGGTGCTCGTTGGCGCGGAATGGGATCGGCAGGTTCTGTTTCGCAATTGGAAAGATCAGGCAGCAGCCGGCATTCCGGGCATCGACATTATCGAGATTGTCGGACGTCCGATGCCTGACGTCCTCGAGCGGGTCGCTGCGCTTCCCGAGCACAGCGCGATCGTCTACACGGGCCTCTATAGTGACGGCAAGGGCAACTATTATCCGCCCTCGGATGCCCTCGCATTTGTCGCGGCGAAGGCAAATCGTCCCATCGTTGTCGCGGCGGAGACGTTCCTCGAGCCGGGTGGCATCGGCGGATTCACGATCGTCCCGTCCCTGATCGGTACCGAGGCAGCACAAAGGGCGCTGCGGATCCTGGATGGAGAAGCGCCGGAAAACTTGCCGCCGTCGGTCATCAATGCCGTGAAGCCGATCTTCAACTGGCAGCAGATGCAGCGCTGGAATGTCAGCGAAGCCGGTCTGCCGCAAGGCAGCGAAATCCGCTTCCGGGAGCCGACCCTTCTGGAAAAATATCGCTGGCGAGCGGTTGCGCTCGCTGCGGCGTTGCTGGTCCAGAGCTTGCTGATTGCGTTCCTGCTGCACGAACGGTACATGCGCCGAAAGGCCGAGGTCGAGGCGCGCAATCGCTTGTCCCAGCTGGCTCACAGCAATCGGCGGGCGACCGCCGGTGAGCTGTCGTCCTCGATCGCCCATGAGCTCAACCAGCCGCTTGGCTCGATCCTGACCAATGCGGAGACAGCGGAGTTGATCCTCGGTTCGCCGACACCCGACCTTCAGGAGGTGCGGGAAATCATTTCCGACATCAAGCGTGATGATCTACGCGCGAGCGAGGTGATCCGCAGGCTGCGCAGCTTGCTGAAGCGTGCACCATTTGAGAGGAAGGAGATCGACCTCAACCAGACCATGCGGGAAGCATTCGATTTCCTCAAGCTGCAGGCCTCGGCTCGCAACGTTGCAATCTACCTGCAGACGTCGCCGCAGATCCTGCGGGTGAAAGGTGACCCGGTCCAGTTGCAGCAGGTCATTCTCAACCTCGTGGTCAATAGCATGGACGCGATGGCAAAAATGCCCTACGGACGCACGATCATCGGTCGTACTGAAGTCAATGGAGGGGCCGCGGCCATAATTTCAATCTGTGATTCCGGTCCGGGAATTCCCCAGGACAGGCTGAACGAGATTTTCGATCCATTCTTCACCACGAAGGAGCAGGGAATGGGCATCGGCCTGTCAATCGCGCGGACGATCGTTCTGGCGCATAGCGGTCAGATCTGGGCTGAGAACCAGTCTGGGGGCGGAGCGGCTTTCCATCTTTCATTGCCACTGGCGGCATAGCGCGTTTGGGCTCTTACTTTGGCAGCGGGCAGTGCTAACTTGACGATCGCAGTATTTTGCCGTCGGTCGCGTAGGAGAGAGGGCAATGCACGCTTGCGTGCATATCGTCGATGACGACGCCTCGTTTCGTACAGCACTCGAGCGCAGGCTCAAGCTGGCCGGCTACCGTGTTGCGACCTATGCATCGGCCCGGCAACTGCTCGATCAATTGCCAGGCGACGAGGAAGCTGGCTGTATCCTGCTGGACGTACGCATTCCCGGAATGAGTGGTCCGGAGCTGCAGACCCGTCTTAACGAGCTGGAATCGACGCTTCCAATCGTATTCCTCACCGGACATGCCGACACAGCGACGACCGTGCAGGCGATCAAGGCTGGAGCCGAGGATTTTCTGACCAAGCCGATCGCGTCAGTGCAGCTGATCGAGGCAATCGATCGCGCCGTTGCACGGCACGAGTTGGCGCGTAGCCGGCGAACCCGGGTCGAATCGCTTCGCGCGTTGCTGGCGAAGTTGACTCCGCGCGAGCGGCAGGTGTTCGATATGATTGTACGAGGTCGGATCAACAAGCAGATCGGCTATGAGCTTGGCACGACGGAACGCACAATCAAGGCGCATCGTCACCAGGTCATGGAGAAAATGCAGGTGCAGTCGCTTGCCGAGCTGGTCTCGATCGCCGGGCGGCTCGGCGTTTGCGAGCTTGACGGCGAGGTCAAGGGGTAATCCGCCGGGGGGCAGCTGCGGCTGTCCTGTCCCATGGTACAATATGAAAGCTCTGTGACGGCGCTTATGTCCGATCTTGGCCGCGACGGTGTCGTGCTGCGATGTCTCCTGCATCGAGACGGACATTGGGTCACGAGTCAAAATTCAGCGCCGAGGTAGAGGTTTGCCGACCCCGAAGATTGTTTTCGTTGTGGATGATAACCCCTCCATGCTCCGAGGAATCGGACGGCTGCTGCGGGAATATGGATTCGCATCCAGATTGTTCGAGACGGGAAATGCCTTGCTGATGGATGGCAGCTTCGATTGCGCGCTGTGTTTGATCCTGGACATCAATCTCAGCGATGGTTCAGGGATCGAACTGCGCCACCGCTTGGCGGATCAGGGCATCGAAATCCCCGTCATCTACATCACCGGAAATGACAACCCGGCGACACGCATGGCCGCAATGGCATCGGGATGCGTGGCCTATCTCACCAAACCCTTCACGGCAAAATCGCTGATTCAGCCGATCGAACAATTGTTGGCTGGCGCGGTCTAGCGATCGCGGGTCCCAATCATTCGTCAATGGCTTGTTCGAGCGTCAGTGCGGGGGCCCCCTTGCGGACGGTCGCAAAGCGGTCGAGCGGCACCGATGTCGTCACCGTGAGAATGCTGGTATCGACGACATCGATCGAGAGCGCCCTTCCGCTATCCATTTCCTCGAGCAGCTTGGGATCGGCAACATCGGCCGCAATGCACATGTTGCTCACGCACCAGGTATAGGGCAGGCGATGGACCTGCTGCTGGTCGACCGACAGCTTGACTCCCGCCTGCAGGTACATCCCGACCGGTAGGAATAGCTGGAGACGGGCGCTCCCGTCTTCACGCTCGACCAGATCGATGCGAACGGCCGTCTGGCCGGTCCCGAAGGTACCGGTGATCGTGGTCCGGCATAGTGTCTTGGTGCCGGCCGCATTGAAACAAAGCCTGCGCCAATCGCCAAATTTGACGTCTCGCGCCACGCGCGATCCCCGAGAGGCCACCTCGCCACCATCCTTGACGGCGGGCGGCGGCGCGGGGGTCTGTTGACTGTGGGCAGCACTGATGCCGGCTGCTAACAGCGCCGACGTCGCCAAGGCACGATACAAGGCAACATGTCGTACCATGGATACTCCTCCAGCGAGATTGCGCGCCTAGCGCACCTTGTCCAGAAATCGTTCGACCAATGGCGACCAGGTGGGAATGGCATCGGGAGAGCCGATCAGGAAATGCCCTTCGTCACCGAACGGCGGCAATAGATGGTATTCAACCCGGCCGCCCGCGCGCGTGAAGGCCTCGTACATTCGCTTCGACAGGGCCGGGCCGAAAAATGTGTCGTTTTCGACGTAGAGCCACAGCATGGGTACCCGCGACGTGTGGCCGAACACGCCGGTCGCTTCGACCAGTTTGTCGGGGCCACAATTGTTGTTGGGCTTGCCGTCGACGCGGCCGCCGCGGCCCGCCGCGAAGGTGATGATGGCCTTGACCTGCGGTGGGTTGAGGCTCGACAACGCGATCGCCGCCCAGCCGCCGGCCGACTGCCCGACGACGATGACGCCTTCCGGCAGGGTGCGTTTTTCGGAGGCCATGTAATCAATGATCCAGAGATCGACCTGCGCAACCGCCAGACCCGGCTCGAGGAAGTTGGGATTGGCGCATTTCCCGATCTTGGAGAAGAACGGGCCGTAGAGACCA
This sequence comes from Bradyrhizobium sp. USDA3010, assembly GCF_056429065.1. Lineage (NCBI taxonomy): Bacteria > Pseudomonadati > Pseudomonadota > Alphaproteobacteria > Hyphomicrobiales > Nitrobacteraceae > Bradyrhizobium > Bradyrhizobium sp. USDA3010. Next base: position 195,705 of record NZ_JBWJZD010000008.1, on the reverse strand, counting down.
CGTTCGGGAATATCGATGGCAGCCGCGCCATAGCCGGTGCCGACCGGTGCGACCACGAGATAGCCGCGCCGCGCAAACCACATTGCGGCGTCGCGAAACTCCACCAAGGGGAAGAAGCTGCGATCCCTGGCGTTCAGCGACACGCCGTGGTTCATGATGACCAGCGGGAAAGGGCCGTCGCCGACGGGGCGGGCCAGGTAAGCGAACATCGGTAGCGGCAGCGGCAATGCCCAGATCTCTTCCTGGATGCGCTGGGGTGGGCCTTGATCATCGGTGCGTGCGGGAGCGGTCAGGCCAAGCAACAGAAGCGTTGCGGTTGCAAGGATCCGTAAGCGGTGCTGACGCATGCCATGCGCTCCAGTGGTCGTCCGGCAAATGTGCAGGTCACGATAATCCGAGCTAGGTGAGAAGCACATTGCGGGCAGCGAGGCTTGATCTGAGTCAACGAGCATCGCATCCACCGGCGCAACCACATGCAGCCATTGCGGCTTCATACGGCGGGCTTGATGTCGATCCGGGGAGAGATGAGTTGGATGCGCCGGTTTCCGCCGGCGATCTGGCTCGCCGATTATCGCGTCTCCTGGCTTGGCGCGGACGCAATCGCCGGAGTCACGCTGGCGGCCTACGCGATCCCGGTGTCGTTGGCCTATGCGGGCCTCGCCGGGCTGCCGCCGCAGATCGGCGTCTACGGCTACCTGCTTGGCGGCGTGGGCTACGCCCTGCTGGGTTCCTCCCGGCAACTCGCGGTTGGGCCGACCTCGGCGATCTCGCTGATGATCGCCGGTGCCGTCGGCATATTGGCCGGCGGCGATGCCACGCGTTACGGACAGATCGTCAGCCTCGTTGCCTTCAGCGTCGCAGCGCTCTGCCTGATTGCCTGGTTGTTCAAGCTCAGCCTGCTGGTGCGGTTGATCAGCGATAGCATTCTGGTGGGCTTCAAGGCCGGGGCAGGGCTCACCATCATCATGAGCCAGCTGCCGAGCCTGTTCGGCGTCGCAGGCGGCGGCCATAATTTTTTCGACCGCGCGATCAAGCTTGCCGGCCAGTTGGGCGATACCCGCCCGCTGGTGCTCGGCCTTGGTGTGGCTGCGACCGTGCTGCTCCTGCTCGGCGAACGCAGGCTGCCCGGAAGGCCTGTTGGGCTCGCCGTGGTCGCGCTCTCGATCGTCACGGTCTCCGTCCTTGGGCTTGCAGAAATGGGACTGCCGGTGACCGGAACGATCCCGACGGGGTTGCCGACCCTTGCGCTGCCGACGTTCGGCTTGCTCGAATTTGACGATCTGTTTCCCATTGCCGCCGGGTGCCTGGTGCTGGCCTATGTGGAAGGCGTATCCGCCGCGCGAAGCTTTGCGGCAAAGCACGGCTATGCACTGGATGTCCGGCAGGAGTTTCTGGGACTCGGTGCGGCCAATCTCGCGGCAGCCCTTGGGCACGGCTATCCCGTTGCGGGCGGTCTGTCGCAGTCGGCCGTCAACGACGCAGCCGGCGCGCGGACGCCACTGGCGCTGGTGTTCTGCTCCGTGACCCTCGCACTCTGCCTGCTGTTCTTCACCGGTCTGCTGACCAATCTGCCGAGGACCGTGCTTGCTGCGGTCGTCTTTTCGGCCGTCTACAAACTGGTCGATATTCCCGCGCTCGCCAGAATGTGGCGGATCAGCCGGATCGATTTCTATGCCGCGCTCATCGCGCTAGTATCCGTGCTGTTCCTCGGAATCCTACAGGGTGTGCTGCTGGCAGCCGTCGCCTCGATCTTGCTGCTTCTGTTGCGCGCCTCCCAGCCGAATATCGCGTTTCTTGGCCGTCTCCCTGGCGGCGGCCGCTATTCTGATCGGGCGCGGCACGACGACGTGGAGCCCTTGGCCGGGATCATCGCGTTTCGCCCGGAAACCTCTCTACTTTATGTCAATGCCGAGACGATCTTCGAGACGGTTTTGGCGGCGCTTGCGATGTCCCCCGACGTCAAGCTGGTGGCCTGTGACCTGTCGGCCTCGCCATTCATCGACCTGGCGGGGTCACGCATGCTCCACGATCTGCACCAGGAACTCACATCGCGCGGAATCACGTTTTGCATCGTCGGGGCGCACGCGCAGTTGCGCGACCTGCTTCAGGCAGATGGCTTTGCCGACAAGACCGATAGTGGAGACTGGATGCGTACGCTTGACACCGTGTTGGACAACAGGAAGCCGCCGGCAAACACCTAGCGCGTGCGACCGAGCGGATCGCCCCCGACGCAGTAGCCCCGTCGCATCGCAAGCCGGGGCGCCTACCGGCAGCTGTGAGACGCGTCTCGATCCGGCGTCGGCTTGACTTGGATCAAAGGGAGCGTTGGGCCCGGTTCCTACGATCGGACAGAACCAGCGCCAGGATCACGAGATCAGGAGTCATTCATGGCCAACGACGCGAAGCCGGCACAGCAACGCATCGACCAGTTCTTCTCCGGACCCGGCGGACGCGCCGACAATTGGCGCGATCTGGTTGAGGCGGCCAAGGCGTGGAGCCGGGGCGGTGACCGTGCGCCGTACGACAAGGCGCTTTCGGCGCTTGCGGTCACAGAGGAGTTTCACGGCTATCCGGGCCTTCGCTTGATGGCGGCGCTGAAGGAAGCCGCGGCGGCGGGCGATGCCGCCACCTCGCATATGCTTTCGACCCGGATCGCGCAGGCACTTCAGACGAAATCCTTCCGGCAACATGCTCACGATTGGAGCACGCAGGACGACGGCAATGGCGACGTCCCCGATCTGCTTCCGCCAACGCTCGGACAATCGGGGGGCCGCCGTCCCTACTTCGAGACCCTGATCGTGACCGGGGTGCCTGCCGGCCACTGGCCGGGACTGCTTTCGGAATGGCGCAGGCTGCGGCGTCCGGTCGACGCCTTCATCTACGAGCCCGTAGTAGTGGGCAGTCTCGAGGACGCCTTCTGTGCGGCAATGCTGAATCCCAACATTGCGGCGGTGGTGATCAACGAAGGCTTTGGCTTGCGCTCGCGTCACGATGCTCCGGTGCTTCGTGCCATGACCGGCGCCATGGGGCTCAACGAAGAGTCCGATGCGTCCGCGCTCCGGCTGGCCCATATCCTGAAGCGAATCCGTCCCGAGCTTGATCTCTACCTGATGTCCAATCGCGACGTCGAGGAATTGGCCGGCAATCCCGAAGCCGACGTGGTGCGCCGGGTGTTCTACTCGGTCGAGGATATCCTCGAACTGCATCTTTCAATTCTGGAAGGCGTGCAGGATCGCTTCGATACGCCGTTCTTCGACAATCTGAAGAAATACGCGCAGCGGCCGATCGGAACCTTCCACGCGCTGCCGATCGCGCGGGGCAAGTCCGTGTTCAAGTCGGATTGGATCCGCGACATGGGCGAATTCTACGGGCTCAACCTGTTCCTTGCCGAGAGCAGCGCCACTACCGGCGGCCTTGACAGCATGCTGGAGCCGACCGGCAACATCAAGAAGGCGCAGGAGAAGGCCGCACGCGCGCTCGGTGCCGACCGCGTCTACTTCGTGACCAACGGCACCTCTACCTCCAACAAGATGGCGGTGCAGGCGCTGCTGGGTCCCGGCGACATCGCTATCGTCGATCGCAACTGCCACAAGTCACACCACTACGGCATGGTGCTGGCGGGCGCGCAGCCGCTCTACGTCGAGGCATTCCCAATGACGGAATACTCGATGTACGGGGCAGTGCCCCTGAAGACGATCAAGCAGGCGCTTCTGAACGCGAAAGCCGATGGCCGGCTCGACCGGGTCAAGATGATCGACCTGACCAATTGTACCTTCGATGGTCACATCTACAACACCCGGCGGGTGATGGAGGAATGCCTCGCGATCAAGCCCGACCTGATCTTCCTCTGGGACGAGGCCTGGTTCGGCTTCGCGCGGTTCTCGCCGTTCCTGCGGCGGCGAACCGCGATGGGCGCGGCCAACGACATCGAAGCCTGGATGCGCGATCCCAAATCGGTTGCCGCTTACGAGAAGCAGCAGGCCGAACTCGGCAAGAGCCCCTCGGACGAGGTGCTGCTCAAGACCCGGCTGATTCCCGACCCGCGCCAGATCCGGTTGCGGGTCTACCAGACCAACTCGACGCACAAGTCGATGTCGGCAATCCGGCAGGGCTCGATGCTGGCCGTCAAGGACATCGAATTCCACACGGTCGAAGCGCAGTTCAAGGAGGCCGTGTTCACGCACGCTTCGACCAGTCCGAACCAGCAGCTGATCGCAAGCCTCGACGTCTCGCGCCGGCAGATGGAGCTCGAGGGTTACGGACTGGTGGCCAATGCGATGGAGATCGCGTTCGCCATCCGCAATGCGGTCAACACCAACCCGCTGATCTCCCGGTACTTCCGCGTTCTGGGCGCGGATGCGATGGTGCCGAAGGCCTATCGCCAGAGCGGGTTCACTGACTATCTGGCGGCCGGCACCAACTGGGCGAGCGCCCTGAAGAGCTTGAACGACGACGAGTTCTGCCTCGATCCGACCCGGATGACGCTGGTCTGCGGCACGGCCGGGTACGACGGAACGCAGTTCAAGGGCCTGCTCGCCAGCCGCTATAACATCCAGGTCAACAAGACCTCGCGCAACTCGGTCTTGATCCAGTCCAACATCAACAATACGCGGAGCGACGTCGCGCATCTGGTCCGGGTGCTGGCCGAAGTCTCCGGCGAGATCGATCGAGGCCTCGCCAAAGGCGGAGCGAACGCCAGGGGCGATTTCGACGCGCGGGTCAACAGCCTGATGAAGGACGTGCCCGACCTGCCTAACTTCTCGCATTTCCACGACGCCTATCGCGGCGATGCCGGCACAAAGACGAACGAGGGCGACATCCGCAACGGATTCTATTCAGCCTATAATGCGGCGGGATGCCAATACATTCGCCTGAACGATCCCGAGATCGACCGGCGGCTGAAGAGCGGGCCCGATCTCGTCTCCGCGAACTTCGTGATTCCGTATCCGCCGGGCTTCCCGATCATGGTGCCTGGACAGGTCATCACGCAGGAGACGATCGATTTCATGCGCAAGCTGGATGTGAAGGAGATCCATGGCTACGACGCCGCCGAAGGTCTGAAGCTCGTGACCACCGAGGCGCTGGCCAAGATGGGCAAGCCGCGGGCGGCAGCGCCGAAGCTGAAGGCCGCATCATAAGGGCACAAGATCTCGCAAGGCGTCTTCGCATTCTCGCAGCGATGATCCTTGCACAACAAGTCGTAACGCAACCGGTTTCTGGAGAGAGTCATGAGGAAAGTGGGTTTGATCGGAGTTCTTGCTGCGGTGGTGATGGGATCGGCCGGCTTCAGCACGCCGTCACTGGCCGAAACCGGCTCGGTCGCCGTCATCTTCACCAAGGGCGGTTTCATCGTTGGTGTCGGAGGCGGCGAGGGCGTATTGACCCTGCGAGGCAAGCATTATCCCTTCACCGTGTCGGGCATGAGCGTTGGCTTCACGATCGGCGCCTCGACCACCAAGCTTGTCGGGCGCGCCATCAACCTGAGGGGGCCCGGCTCAATCGAAGGCTCGTACAGCGCCGCGGGCGCCGGAGGTGCGATCGCCGCGGGCGCGGGAGGGGTGCATCTGCAGAACGCCAATGGCGTGATCCTGCAGCTCAGCGGCCCGAAGGTCGGCGCCGAAGTCTCGGCCGCTGTGGGCGGAGTCACGATCCGCCTGAAATAGGTGGCAAGGACCCGGGCCGCGCATCCCGCGGGGCCTGGATTTTTCAGTACCGTTCCTCGACGAACTTCATCCCCCGCAGACCGGCCTGATCGTTGAAGCGCCCTTTGCCGGAGCGCCTAGGCAGTTTCACCTTGTCACGCTTGACCCGTCCGTAGGGGATCGTCTTGAGGAGGTGCGCAATGCAGTTCAGCCGCGCGCGCCGCTTGTCGTCGGAGCGGATGATGAACCAAGGCGCGTGCTTCGAGCTCGTCGCCTTGAACATCAGATCGCGCGCGCGCGAATAGTCGTACCAGCGGCGGTAGGATTCCGTGTCCATCGGGCTCAGTTTCCACTGTCGCAGCGGATCGTCGATCCGGGCCCTAAAGCGGCGTTCCTGCTCATCCATCCCGACCTCGAGCCACAGCTTGATCAGAATGATACCTCCCTCGATGATGTATTGCTCCATCTGCGGGCAGAGCGAGAGGAACCGCTTGTGCTCAGCCGCCGTGCAAAATCCCATCACATATTCGACGCCTGCGCGATTGTACCAGCTGCGATCGAAGATGACGATTTCGCCGGCGGCCGGAAACTGTTGCATGTAGCGCTGGATGAAGAGCTGGGACTTTTCGCGATCGGATGGCGCGGGCAGGGCGACCACGCGAAACACCCGCGGGCTGACCTTCTCGGTCATGGCCTTGATCGTTCCGCCCTTGCCAGCCGCATCGCGACCCTCGAACAGGATGATGACCCTGAGATGATTCGCCTTCACCCACTCCTGGAGATGACAGAGCTGAATCTGCAGCTTCTGCAGCTCTTCCTCATAATCTTTGCGCTTCATCTTCCCAGTGGACTTGTCATTTGCCATCGATGCCCGTCCATCGTTTGAACTAGTCGCCCCAGGCAATGACAATGCCGATGTCACCGGGCATGCCACCCGGATAATCCACGATCTGGTAGCGGATGCGATAGCCGCGCGGCTGCAGGTAGTCAGCCCAGAGCTGGTATATTTCCTTGGGTATACCTGTCAGCGTCTTTTCCCAGCCCACCTCCATCTGATTGATGGCCCGTCCCTTGTCGGTGCACAGCGTGTTGGGGAAGCGATAGACCTGCACTTCGGTCAAGCCGTTGCGCACCGCGCGCTGAATTACCGTCGACGCCAGCTTGACTTTCTCGTCCTCGCTGAGCCCAGAGGGCTTGCTCAGGCGTTCGATCAAGGCGCGCTTCTCTGCCTCTGCAGCAGCCGCACGCTTGGCGTGCTCCTCAGCTTTCTCCGCTTCCTGGAGCGCCGCCTGCTTCTGGATCTCATGCGCCTTTGGGATCAGGTCATCGATTTTGTCTCGCATGGCTGGGGACTCCTAAGCCGACCTTCGACCGTGCCCTCAAACGGTATGACCGGGCCGACCGGCTTCCTTGATCCAGATCAAGCAAGCCGCAAGGCGGAAAGGCACGGTGCCGGGCACGGCTGCGAAGCGCCAGGCGCCCGGGAAGGGAATGAAATTTGAGCGAACAGATGCATCCGGCAGCCCCCCATCATCTGCCCTTTTTCATTCCAGGCGCCGACGGGTCGGACACCCTGATGGTGGTGATGGGCTTTTTCCTTGTAGCTACTGTCTTGTGGGTTGGCACCCTTTACTGGAAGCTGCACAGCCTGCCGGAGCGCATGGCCCACAAGTCCCAGAAGCTCCAGTTTGAGATCGTCGCCGTCCTCGGCCTGATATCGCTTTTCACCCACATGCATATCTTCTGGGTCGCCGGCCTGCTGCTGGCCCTCATCGACCTGCCGGATTTCGGCACTCCGATGCGCAGCATTGCCGATTCCGTCGAGCGCATTGCCGACGCCACGCCGAGCGCGCCGGCTGCCGAAGCCGAATCGGTGTCCGACGGCGGTCCCGACGTCCCGACGCCCGCGAAGCAAGGGGTACACGACCATGCTTGAGCTTATGATTTGCTCGCTGGTGACGATCCTGCCGGATTACCTCTACCGCCGCTATCGGCAAGGCAAGCGGTTCGGCAAGGAGATCACGTTCTTCTCGGTCTGGTACGAATTAAGGTGGGGCATCACCGGCTGCCTGATGCTCACGATCTCACTGATCACGATGATCTTCTACTTTCACCCCTCGACAACGTCCGCGGCGATCTACTTCAGGACCGTGCCGATCCTGCCCGAAGGGTCCGGCCGCGTCGTCGAGGTCAATGTCGACTTCACCGCGCCGGTGAAGAAAGGCGACGTTCTGTTCCGGCTCGATAGTTCGAAGCAGGAAGCTGCGTTGGAGACCGCCAAGCGAAAGATCGCCGAGGTCGATGCGTCGCTGATCTCGGCGCAGGCCGATGTCGTCAAGGCGGACGCTCAGACAGGGGAGGCGAGAGCCTCCTTGCAGCAGGCCAAGGACGAACTGGAAGTGAAGAGCGAATTGCAGCGTCGCAATCCCGGCATCGTGCCGCAACGCGACATCGAGAAGCTGCAGGTTCTGGTTGATCAGCGGCAGTCTGGCGTCGATGCCGCTAACGCCGTCAAGGAATCGGCGACGTTGCGCGTCTCCACGCTCCTGCCGGCCGAGAAGGCGAGCGCCGAGGCCGCGCTCGCACAGGCGCAAGTGGATCTCGACAAGACCTTCGTCCGTGCCGGCGTCGATGGCCGTGTCGAGCAATTCCTCGTGCGCCCCGGGGACCTTGTCGCCCAGATCATGCGGCCGGCCGGAGTCCTTATACCGGACGAAGCGGGTCGGAATAGATTGCAGGCGGGATTCGGGCAAATCGAGGCCCAGGTGATGAAGCCCGGCATGGTTGCGGAAGCCACATGCATCTCGAAGCCATGGGTGATCATTCCGTTGGTCGTCACCAGCGTGCAGGATTTCATCGCCGCCGGCCAGTTCCGGGCCAGCGAGCTATTGATCGACCCGCAGAATCTGCAAAAACCAGGTTCGATTCTCGTGTTCCTTGAGCCGCTCTACAAAGGCGGTCTTGAAGGTGTGACACCGGGCAGCAGTTGCATCGTCAATGCCTACACGAGCAACCATGACGTGATTGCCGATCCGAAAACCGGTGCATTGAAGGGATTTGCCCTGCACGCGGTCGACGCAACCGGGCTCGTTCATGCATTGCTGCTTCGGATCCAGGCCCTGCTGCTGCCGATCCAGACGCTGGTGTTCAGTGGTCACTGATGGGCGCGAACAAGGAGACGGCAGATGAAACCGGACAGCAAGCTTCGCGCAACCGTGGTGGCGGGCATAATCCTCGCATTGCCGGATTGCGCGCACGCGTTCGATCTCGCCGGCGCCTGGGCCACGAGCGCGGGCCAATGCGGCAAGGTGTTCGCGCGCAAGGGCAGGGCGAACCAGGTCACGTTCACCAATTTCTCCGGGGTCTATGGCGGCGGCTTCATCGCGGAGGCCGATCGTCTGAGGGGCAAGTTCGAGAACTGCAAGATCAAATCGCGCAAGGATGATGGCAAGGACCTCAATATCATCGTGAGTTGCGCGTCGGGGATCATGGTGTCCAACGTGCAGTTCTTCCTCAAGGTTGTCGACGACGACACCATCACGCGCGAGTTTCCGGGTATCGAGGGGATGCAGGTCTCCTATCATCGCTGCAAACTGTAGCGGAATGCAGCCTTGGACCAACTTCTGCAGCCCGATATATTGAATGTTGTGACGCAGAATCCGGTCAATGCCGGATTGACCGAGTAGCGCGCCGTGGATCCCAGCAGTTTGCCAAGGTCGTTACGCGTCGCCCTGGTGGTCGGGCTCGTTCTGATGCTCGGGGGTGCCACTTTGTTGGCCTATCGCTGGTATTTTCGGCCGACCACTCTCACTGTCGCCGTCGGTTCGCTGGATGGGGAGGCGAACAAGCTCATTTCGGCGATCGCCGGCAAGCTCACCGAGTCGAAAACGACGGTCAGGCTTCGCCTGGTCCAGACCACGGGACCGCTCGAATCTGCCGCTGCGTTCGCGTCCGGAAAGGTCGATCTTGCGGTGGTGCGTGGCGATGTCGGCGACCTGTCTCAGGCCCAGGCCGTGATCGTGCTGGCTCATGCCGCCGTTCTGATCGTTGCTCCGCCTGGGGCTTCGATATCTGACGTGACGGAGCTGAAGCGCGCCATGCTCGGCGTGATCGGGTTCGACACCAATCAGAAGCTGATCAAGGTGTTATCAGACGAGTACGATCTTGCGCGCGCAGGCGTGACCTTCAAGCCGCTTCTGCCCTCGGACGCGCGTCAGGCGTTGGAAACCAAGCAAGTCCGCGCCATCCTGCTCGTGATTCCTCTGACCGAGAAATATCTCTCCCTTCTGCGAGGCGTTCTCCCGCACACTTCGCGAACCGGCCCCGTGATGATCGCCATCGAGTCCGCGGGCGCGATTGCTGAAAAGGAGCGAGCCTACGAAAGCTTTGATGTACCCAAGGGAACCTTGCGGGGCTCGCCGCCAATTCCCCCCGATGACCTGACGACGCTGCGGACGTCATTCTACCTGGTGGCGCAGAAGAAGCTTGGCAACGACCTGATAGGCGACTTGACCCAGTCGATCATGACCGCACGGCACGATCTGCTTGCTGAATTGCCGGGGCTGGCGCAGATCGCGACGCCCGACACCGATGCAGATGCCTATATCCCCGTGCATCCGGGCGCGGCCGCGTTCTACGAGGGGACCCGGGAGAGCTTTCTCGATCAATGGGGTAATGCGATTTTCCTGGCGCCGATGATCGCAGGCGGCCTTGCATCGGTGCTTGCCGCGGCCTGGAAGTTTCTCCGGCCGGTCGAGACACCGAGCCGCCAGGAGGCACTCGACATGCTTTATGCGCTGGGGCCCCGGATCCGGGCGGCCGAGCATGTGCCGGAGCTGGAAGAGATCGAGCGCGAAATCGACCAGCTGCTGCGGACGCAGCGCAAGCAGCCGGTCGCGGACGACCAGGCCGAGCGTGCCGTCACCGCGGTGAACGTCGCAGCCCATCGGCTCGAGAACCTGATCCATGATCGCCGTGCCTATCTTGCATCGCAGCAGCCGGCCTGGCCGGAAGCTGAGCGACGCTTTCCTTGATCTCGATCAAAGGACAGGCGCGGCCGTGGCCGATGCTGTCGACCGTCGGTGTCGATGGAGGTCGCGATGTTCCGTTGGGGCAAGACTCTGCTTGCGATTGCGCTGGTATCGGCCATCCCCGCCGCCGCGGTTGGGCAAACCGCCGACAAGCCGTCTGCGCAGAGTAGTCAGCCACAGGCAGCTGCGCCGACGGCACAGCCGGCTGACAAGTTGTTGAAGCCCGAGCAGCTCGAAGCGTTGGTCGCGCCGATTGCGCTCTATCCCGACGAGCTGCTGGCCAACGTGCTGGCGGCGTCGACATACCCGCTGGAAGTTGTGCAGGCGGATCGCTGGCTGAAGGAGCGCAAGAATCTAAAAGGCGATGCGTTGAAGACGGAGGTCGAGAAGCAGGCCTGGGACGAAAGTGTGAAGGCGCTTGCGAGCACACCCGACGTCATTTCGATGATGAGCGAAAAGATCGATTGGACCAAAAATCTGGGCGATGCGGTGCTCGCGCAACAACCGGATGTGATGGATGCGATTCAGCGGTTGCGGTCGAAGGCCTATGACAACAAGAAACTGGTGACGACCAAGCAGCAGAAAGTCAGCGTTCAAACACAAGAGAACAAGCAGGTGGTCGTGATCGAGTCGGCAGATCCGAATACGATGTACGTGCCCTATTATGAACCGGCCACGGTCTACGGCACCTGGCCATACGCGGAATATCCGCCTTACTACTTCGGGTATCCGTCCTATATCGGCGCAGGCGTCATCGCGACCGGCCTGGCGTTCGGCGCGGGATGGGCAATCGGCCGCTGGGGCAACTACTGGGGCGGCGGGTGCAACTGGGGCAACCGCAACGTCTACGTCAACCACTACAACCGGGTTAACAACATCGGCAACAGCTGGCAGCACAACCCGGCGCATCGCCAGGGCGTCCGCTATAGCAACACCAACGTCCAGCAGCGGTTTGGCGGCAATAATGTGAAGGCCGGCGTCTCGGACCGAATGGATTTCCGCGGCCGTGACGGACAGCAAGTGCTGCGTCCGAACCAGGGAGCCGGAGATCGGGCGGGTGACCGAGCCGGAGATCGAGCGGCGGATCGTGCAGGTGACCGTGGTGGTGACCGCGGCGGAGATCGTGCCGCCACGCGTGATCGGCCCGGTGGCGGTGATCGTGCAGGTGCTTCAGATCGCGCAAAGGGCGGCGGCGATCGAGCCGGAGCAAAGGGGGGCGGCGATCGCGCAAAGGCCGCCAACCGAGGCAGTGCCGGTAATCGCGCCGCTGCGGCTAATCGCGGTGGCGGCGGCAGTCGCGGTGGCGCCATGAACGTGTCGTCCGGACGGGCTGCTGCAGCGGCATCGGCGCGCGGCCGATCGAGCATGGCCAGCATGCCGCGTGGCGGCGGCGGAGCAAGCTTCGCCGGTCGTGGCGGCGGCGGATTCCGGGGCGGCGGCGGAGGCGGCTTCCGTGGTGGTGGAGGAGGCGGCGGCTTTCGCGGCGGTGGTGGCGGCGGACGGCGCTCCGACATCGCGCTCAAACACGATATCGAACTGCTAGGGCATCTCGCCAATGGCCTCGGCTATTACCGCTTCAGCTATCTCGGCAGCAGCAAATCCTATGTCGGCGTCATGGCGCAGGAAGTCGAGCAGCTCATGCCAGCGGCGGTGACGCGCGGTGCCGACGGCTATCTCAGGGTCTATTACGACAAGCTCGGTCTCAAGCTTCGCAGCTACGACGAATGGCGTGCCACTGGTGCGAAGATTCCATCTCCGTCGGAGGCATCACGATGACAGGCTTTTCGTTCTTGCGATTGAATCGCATTGCTTCCATCAGCATCACCGCGGCAGCAGTGCTCGCTCTGCTGTTGTCTCCAGTTCGCGCCCAGCAGGGCTTCCCCAATCCCGAAGACGCAGCGTCCGCCTTGGCGACCGCCGTCAAGACCGGCACCAGCCGGGCCATGCTGAAGGTGCTGGGCCGCGATGCCGCCGATATCATTGAGTCGGGCGACGATGTCGCCGACGTCAATGCGCGACAGCGCTTCCTTTCGGCTTACGACGCCAAGCATTCGATCAAGGCCGACGATAATAAGAAGGCCACCCTGATTCTGGGGCCCGACGACTTCCCGTTCCCGATTCCTCTCGTCAACAACCGTGACGGCTGGAGTTTTGACGCGGCTGCGGGACGTCGCGAAATCCTCTACCGCAGGATCGGCAGTAACGAGCTTGCTGCGATCCAGACCTGTCTCGCCTATGTCGACGCTCAGAATGAATATGCCGAGAAAGATCGCGGCGAGGGTGTGGGCGCCTATGCCCAGCGCATCGTCAGCAGGCCGGGCAAGACCGACGGATTGTTCTGGCGCGACGACAAGGACCCGAGTCCGCTCGGCGAGCTGGCGGCCCAGGCCGCGGCGGAGGGCTACAAGGTCGGCGAGCAGAGCGCGCCGTATCACGGATACTACTATCGGATACTGAAAGCGCAGGGCTCCGATGCTCCGGGCGGCGCGTTGAACTATGTCGTGAAGGGCAAGATGATCGGTGGATTTGCACTGGTCGCCTGGCCCGCCGAATACGGCAATTCCGGCGTCATGACCTTCCTGGTCAACCACGCAGGCACTGTCTATCAAAAGGATCTCGGCTCGCGCACCGATTTCCTTGCCAAGCGCATGATCGTTTTCGATCCAGATCACACCTGGAAGAAAGTCGACCTCACAAATCCCTGAGCCAGGAGAGGGCTGCAGCGATGCGATTCATGATGCGTCCCGTCATACTGGCGCTTGTGGCGATGATCCTGTCGGTCACGCCATGCTCCGCACAGGCGACCGGCCATGTCCAGGTCAAGTTCGTGAAGGCGGCTCTCGTCGTGGGTGGTGGCGGCGGGAACGGCACGCTCACCTACCGTGGGCGGCACTATCGGTTCATCGTGTCCGGCTTCAGCCTCGGCATAAGCGCGGGCGCGTCAGTGACCTGGCTGGAAGGCACCGCCTCAGGCATCAGGGAGGTCAACGATTTCGCCGGGAGCTACACGCTGGTCGGAGGAGGCGGTGCATGGGCCGCCGGCGTAGGCGGCGTGAGCATGCGAAATGAACACGGTGTTCTGCTGACGCTCAAAGGGCCGAAAGCGGGACTGGAATTTGCAGCAAATCTGGGCGGGCTCACAATCTCGCTGCGGTGAACTTGAGCTGTATTCGGACTCTAACGATAGGCTTGGAAAAGTGGTAACGCTCCTTCTAACTTGGGCGAGCCACGACGAATCCCCATCTTCGGTCGGATAAGCCCCGAGGTGCGACCTGCAAGTCATTGAATATACTGGACTCGTAGCTGACTCTTAATCAGGGGCTTTGTCGGTGCATCTCCAACCGATGAGTGGGCGACGATAATATTCACCGTCACCCAAGACGGCCTAGCGCCATCGAGCGGGTTGAAGGGTGACCAATTCTGCCTTGCGACCTTCGAGTTCATCCATCGCCGCTTTCATGGATGGCTGGAACATGCCCTCTTTGATGGCCTCAATAATGCCTTGGATTTGCTTCTCCACCTTGATCAGCTCTGACCGCCAAGCTTCACCGTTCGAACGCCGTTCGCGATTCAGCCGGTTTGTCTCTTCTGCATAGGCACGCATCGCCTCGGCAACCATCTCCGGTGCCATCATCCGGTCCTTCAATCCGGTCAGGACGCGCCGTTCGAGTTCTTCGCGCGGAATGGTCCGGCCGTTCGAGCAAGAGCCGTTAGTAACGTGAGCAGAGCAAACGAAGCGATCGGCACCTCGCAGCGAATAGGGCCCGCTACAGCAACCGCAGAAAACCAATCCCGACAGCAGCGACCTTGGCCGACGCGCGCTCTTCAGCCGATTTTTGGAGTGGTGTTCGCGGATGGCCTCAGTCACGTTGACATATTTGTCTGCAATTTCGCTCTGACGGGTTTTCACCGCCTGCCAAAGCAAGTCATCGAGAATGCGTAGCTCCGGAACGTCAGTGACGATCCATTTTAAATCTGGGTTGAGGCGCGACACGCGCCGCCCCGTCGAGGGGTCCTTTACACAGCGCTGTCTGTTCCAGACTAAGCGACCAATGTACAACTCGTTGTTAATAATGCCGGTCCCGCGCTTAACATGCCCGCGGATAGAAGTGTCGTTCCATAGCTTCCCTTCCGGGCCGGTGACACCCTCATCATTGAGCGTCTTGGCAATCGTGCGCGGACTGGTGCCCTTCGCGAAATCTCGAAAGATGCGGCGAATCACGCCCAGTTCTTTCGGCGTAAAGAGCAATCGCTGCTCGGCGAGATAGCGTAGCCACGACGGTCAGGTTCTTCTTAACAGGCAGTACAAGCACGGAATAAGGAAAGTTGTACTTGAGCTGCCCGCTGGCGGAATCGGTCGGAGCGAAGAAGCTCTCACCGCCGCCAGACGAGAGCTCGAAGAAGAGACAGGCTATAGAGCAGTCGACCTAATATTCCTTGGCCGCTTCGTCCTAGATCCGACTGGATCGGATGGCTTCGTCTATCTCTATCAGGCTAATGCCATTACCCCAACTGGGCGCAAGGCCGCTGACGAGCGCGAGAAAATCGAAAACATCTTCGTTCCAGAAGCCGATCTTCCACGCCTCATCCGCGATGGTGAAATCGACGTCCTCTCGCATGTGGGCCTCATTCAGTACGCGCTGATGTTGCAACGGCGAGATTCGGGCTAGGCAGTGTCACCATTCGACGATGGCTAGAATGCCTAAGGTTCGCGGAACGATTGGTGATGGCTACATGGTGAAGTTGCACAGAAGCTTTCTCGGCTCGAAAGCGCCTGAGTTTGAGCTCACGCGGCTGGCCGATGCCAATCGCGTCGCCGCCCAACTGAGGCGCTGCGGTGGAGATGGCAGGACACTGCGGATGACCGGCGACGTCGACAAGATCAATGTAGGATCCCGGGCAGCGAACCGCATTTTCTTGGGTGGATTGCTCTCTTTGGGGCACCTACGATCTCCTGACGTAGCGTCACGCGCAACGCCAAGAAGTTCCGCGGCTTCTGTTGCTATCAGACTTGCAGAGCCGAAACGAGACGCTGTTCGTTGGCATTGGGCCGTTATCCCGAATGCCGTCGACGTCGGAACCTTCCGTCTCGCGATCCGTGGGCATGTCAACAAGGTGCTGTCGCTCGCCTTGCCCGAAATCATTCGGGGCCTGCCGCAAGTCGAGTTGAATGCCGCTGGGTTGCCTCAGTATCAGCCTTCACAGGAACCTCATTAAGGCCGACGCGCGCGAACGGCGGGTCGACAAACGTGCAAGAGGGGATAAGGCTGCCGGTCGTACGACGGTCCAGGCCATCGAGATCGTCGCGAACCACCCGAAAGTCATCGAGCGACATATGGGTGAACTGCGGGCTTCCAGCGCAGTCACCCAGCGCCCAAACCGAGGCAGCGGTCGTCCTCAGGTGATCGTCGACGACGATGTTGCCCTTCTTGTCGATCTCCACTCCAGCAACATCCAGTCCCGCTTCGGTCGTGTTTGCGGAACGGCCGGTCGCGACCAGGATGTGGCTGCCCCGAATGACCTCTTCGGCGCCGGCTCGACCCACATGGACCGTCACGGCATCACCGGAACGCCCCTCCACGCCGATGATCTGCGAGGAGGTACATATGGCGATCCCTTCATGATTGAGAATATCCGACCAGCCACACTCAGCTGGCCCAGATCAAGTTGCGGAGGTCAACTAGGGCGCACCGGAGCGGTCAGTGTGGGCCGAAGACGCCCAGGAAAACACGGCATCCTTTATCTGAATCAATGCGGGCGGCGGCAGCGCCATGGCAACCCTGTCCGCCTTGTCGCCTCGGCGAACGAGCCTGGCCACCCATATCTCTCCATCCGTATAATAGGGGTCTCCCTCGCCATTCCGTCCATTGAGCGTGGGACCGATCCCTCTCATTTGATAAATGCCCGTGACCATCTGCGCTTGATTCAGTTCGTCAACCAATTGATCGCGCTCTTCATCAATGTTTGATGCGATCTTATGGGTCACCTGGCCGGTATCGTGGCTCAGTGTCACTCCCTTGTCGAAAGTAGCAGATCCAAGCCAGACGGCACGTGCATCGGCCCCGTTGGCAAGCACGAACCACACCCGGACGTGTTGCCGGCGGTCGGCGCTCACCCCATCCGGCTTTTCAAACGCCAGGTCCTCGCGCCGCCCCTCGAAGAAGAGCGGACTGACAGGCGCGTCCTTGTAAGGCCGATCAAACAATACGCTGCCCACGATTTCTGCGCTGGTCCGCAACGTAATCGGGTCTGCCGGATACCAGCCGGCGGCATGAAATGCAGAAACGACGTCTTCACGGCTTCCAACGAGGCCGACGTTGATGGGGCCGCCTGGAATTCCCTGCGCCGTCGCAGTCAGCATCGGCCGGTGTGAGAGTCCGGGCTCGTGTTCGATCCGTGACCATGTCGCAGGCAGAATCAAGTAGCTGATCGTGACGTAACAGGCGATCATCGCTGCGGGAACGGCAAATAGCGGCGTCCGAGTCCTTCTGGATCTATTCATGGTACTGCCTTCGAAATTTGATCGTGACAAATGGACGCAATATCTGCGAGCCTATACTGCGGCCGGGTGACCCGACCCAGATCCGGGTAAGTCGCTTACTTCGTCACGATCCGCCGCGTTGGCGTGACCGTGCGGGTGGGCGCCATCGGCGAGACCGCGAACGTTATCCAGGCATTCAAGCCGCATGGTCGGTTCTGCGCTTCGAACTCGTCATAGGCCTTCGGGTTGAGGTATCCCTGCATATCGCCGACGGGAAACACGAAACCGGCTGAGGGGCGATGCAGCGCACGCGCGACTATTGCGGGCCATCTGCCTGTCCCCCTCGACGGCGGCGTGGATAAGCGCAACGATCGGACGTCTCATCTCGGGCCAATGCTATGCAAATTCGGCCGGGTTCTTTATTTCGTCCTCGTCTGTGTCAGCTAGGTCACGCTGGAACTGTATTATTCCCGATTTCGCTGAAGGCTGCTCCCTGCGGTCAGCATAGGCCTGACCTGTGGCACTCCGCTGCAGGGTTTTCGAAGGACTCTCACCATACACCTTGCGGTACTCGACCGAGAATCGGCCCAATTCCACGAAGCCGAAGTGGGTAGCGATCTCGGTTACCGTTGCAAGATTACTGCCGGCGGACAGAAGCGCGCGCCTGGCCTGCGCCAGCCGCTGCATACGAAGATGGCGGCTGGGTGGGGCGCCGTGAACGGTATGAAATGCCTTGCGCAGCGTGCGCTCGCTGACGGCGAGAGCGTTGCAGAGCGCCGAAATGTGCAGCGGCGAGTCGGGCTCTGCGAGAACGATCGCCTCGGCCCGGTCGACGAGACCGCGCCAGGTTCTGCTGGTCGACTGGCAGGAAACGTCCGAAAAGTTTTCTGACCAATAACGGATAGTCATTAGTGCCCCGAATTTAGGATCACGGTAAAAGCGCTAGAGCTGTGGGCAACACAGCATCAAGTCGCGGGGGGCGCTACTGTACCTGGGGGCAAACGGTGCCTGGTCGAGCGGCCCTAGGCGCTTGCCCGGCGATGGTTATGAAGCGCCCCTGACATCGGGCGAGGGCTCAGGCGTCAGCATCCCGGTGCGCTCCGCCACAGAGACTGCCTCCGCAAACGAGCGGACCTGAAGCTTTTGCATGATCATCTGCCGATGATATTTGATGGTTCGCTCTGAGGTACCCAGCGAATGGGCAATCTGCTTGTTCATCTTGCCGCGGACCATCAGTGCGAACACTTCGCTCTCGCGAGGAGTTAGTTGCGCAATCAGCGCCTTTAGCGAATCGAGCCGGCTCTGATTCCGTTGGACCTCCCTGAAGCGTGACAGTGCGCGTTCAATCGTTTCCAGCAGCGTCTGCTTGAGGATCGGCTTAGAGAGAAAGTCCTCTGCGCCGGCCTTGATGGCGCGAACGCTCGTGGGAATGTCGCCGTGACCTGTCATAAAGATGATCGGCCAGTGATACGACAGTTTTGCCAGCTCCTGCTGAAGATCGAGACCGCCGAGTGCGGGCATCTGCACGTCGAGGAGAAGGCAACCCGGCTCGGCGTCGGTGGCTTCTAAAAAGCTCGCAGCCGAATCGTAGTCGGCAACGGCATAGCCTGAAGCTTTCAACACCCGGGATATCGCGCTGCGAAACGATGCGTCATCGTCCACGATATGAACTCTGGGAGCACCTGCTATTCCCAATCTCGCCCTCGTCTTGGCTCGTCGGCCGAGTCCCGAAAGATCTCGGACGATTTGCTGCGGGCAGACCAAGGCTCAACTAAGCGCCGCAGCAAGAAGTAACCGGAAACGTGAGAATAAGTGGGGTGGTCTCGGGCAGTCAACTGGAGCGTGCATGTATGGAGTATACAAGTCTCTGCCTGACTGCTGTATGCAGTTTGTGCCAAGCGAGCGAGGCTGGCTACAGGCACGCCGTGTGGGAGCCAACCATACCAGGATTGACGCCAAGGCCGATGACTACAGCGTTTGCGGCAAATGCCGCGGCATGTCCAGACATTCCCAGTCGCAGCGAGTCGCGGCTCATCTCTTCCGGGATAGAGATCGTCGCTGGAAATACTGTTGTCCCGGCGAGTGCGTTGGTGCGCGCGAGCGTTCCGGACGTGGCAATCTGCCCCTGACCGACGCCTTTCGGGATTTCGGTGATCTCTGCGCAGTGGATGCGGCCTGGCACATTGCCGAAAACGATATCGACGGGAGCGCCGACCTTGATCGTATCGAAGCCATTCTGAGAAAAATATTCCGCCAATTGTAATCTCATCCTCGACGATAACTGACACTGCCCAAGCGTTGGATCGCGATTCGTGAACGGCTGCTCCGGCTCGCTTCCTGAAGAGGGTTTCGCGCGGTGATCCGGCGGAGGTCGAAGAGCGGCGCTTAGCTGCCTAGCTGCGGCGCTAGGTCGGTCAGCCGCCATCACAACAGCAAATTCATGTAACAACGATCTTACACCTGCTCACGCTTTGAGTATCGTCTTTGTGTAGCGCGCCCATCGGGTGCCAGCCTCGCGCGATTCTGCGTCCAGCACGATTCAATTTACGATAGGGACAACCTCTCTCTGCTTCCGACATCCGAAAGTTCGCTGATCATGGCGAACAAGAACGCCGTCGTCAGGCCAAACAGCAGCATGCCATTCAACGCTTCCAAAGCTCCCATCAGCTGCCACTGATCTTTGAGATAGAGGTTTGCGTGACCGTAGCTGGTCATGGCGCTGAGCGAATAGAGCATCGCAGACCGCCCATCGGGAAACGCATCAAGAAATCGATATGATACAGCCCATAGGGCTCCTTCAAGAGCGTGAAGTACCGTGGCGAGCAATACAGCCACGCCCAGCACCGCGATAAACATTGGTGCAAAGTATCTGTGAACCGCTGCAACATTCATTGTATGGACGGCACCTCGAAGGATCGTCATGAGGCCGACGACGTGGATGACCACGCTGACGACGATCAATGGTAAGCCCCAAAGCCAGTCGATGTCCCAAGGGGCCGCCACAGTTGAACTCATTGCTCACCCCCAAACCCCAAACCAGTAACACTAACCCTCTGACTGGATGGGGAACGAACGCAGCTCTCGCAGTGCGCGGCCATTGGTCGAGTCTTGCTTAGCGGCGACGGCCTACGGAGATGTTCGTAAACGCGAATACGGAGATCGTTGGCCACCCACTGCTCGACGCTTGTCGTGTAATAGTTGTCGGCATAGCTTGCTACCGCACCGAAGATGACAATAACCAGCGTCGCGGTCCCGGCGAATAACGCTACACCGAGCGCAGCCCGTGATCTCCGAGGGCGTCATCGAGGACAAGCCTCAATGGCCATGGACGTGGCTGCTACCGCAGGACTAGCGGCAAACTCCGCACGTACCATTGGGCCGCGCTGGGCCGCGGATTGCCGCCGTTATCCCGTCCTCATCGCGCTCTTGCGCGTTGACGACGCACGGTTTGTTGCCATCCCGCACGATTGAAAGCCGAGGCGTCAGAGCATCTATCAATTGTAACAGGCAGCCCGCCAACTCCTCTTGGGAACTCACACTAGGTGCTCCTGCTTCTGGTCGGGCACGGCGACAGCACGCTGTAGAGAACAACACCGAAAGGTTCGATCACGTGGACCAGCGCCGTCTCTACCACTTCGCGGTAGAGCTTGGAGGCATGACACGCGTCCGTGTCTCAGTTGATAGATTAACCCGACCGTGCGCCTGTCAGTATCGACGCACTCCAACGGCTCCTCTGCGGTATCCATACCGGCCAACTCCAACTGCCGCACATCCCCGTGGCCCGCAACGAGCTGCTGCGCAACCTCTTGGCCCACATCCCGCAGCGCCTGCTCTATAGTACGCTTCACTCCGACCACCACCAAAGGTGACGAGGCCGAGAAACACGGTGAGACTCAAAGCCATGACACGAACAATCGGTGACATTTTCTTCTCCGGCGCTATCCATCTTGTCGCGCTACTTTGCACTGACCAAGCTTGACGTAAATATCAGAAGCCTCGTGGAGTCGACTATGCAAAAGCGGACAGTGAGTAAAAAAGTCTCGGCGCGCTACAGAACTAACATTGCCAGTGCAAAGTAGTTTGTTGCGCTAAGCTAGCCGGGATGACCACTGTGGCTGGTCTATTGGATCTCTCGGAGACGTGCACCCAGCAAACGTGCACCCAGCAAGAAGCACCTCGGATGATGTCGGGCCTAAGTTTACTGAAGATTAGAATGAATCGGTAACGGGCGACGACGGGCCGCCGAAACGGCCGTTTACGCGCATAATGACCACATATCCACATCCTGGCTGATCCGATTGAGCGCACCGGCGCGTGTGGTCGCCACCCGGCCAGTAACGACCATCTCCAGTGTATCGCGGACGACGTCGACGACGATCTCTGCAATGACGATTCAGGTATCTTCTTGCGCGTCTCATGCGTGGCTCCCGCCCGGTCCCAGGCCGCAGCCACGTCGCGCCGAGTACCATGAGGCATTGCCGATCCACGTTGGTGGGAAGCAGCTCAGTCCCGGCGTCGAGCTGATTGATCCCGGTTTCGAGACTTCGCACGGCAAAAAGTCGCTCGTTCCAGCGTCTCTCAAACTCTTCGGCTACAAGTCGACTGTCAGCGTCGATCGCGTCATACTGTCGGTGCGCTCGAGCTGGCTGGATACGAGCTTGCCGGAGCACGAAGTCAAGCTTTGACTTCCACTGCCGCGGCGTCGATCGGTCGGATCTTCCGATCTATGTCTACACGGGTGACGCGGATCCGATAACCGCAAGGCTTGAATTTGTTACCGCAGTGGGCCTACGCTCCGACACCCGTGATTGTGGCTCCATCTACGGCTGGACCGGCTTCTAAATCGGCGCAAACGGCGGGTGCGGAACGAGCCGCAATTCCTGGAGTTTCGTGCCAGAAGTTGGCGTGGTCACCATCAGGCGGGCCGCCTATGCAAAATCGGCAGAAATGAACGCAGATCGATTATGACGCTTTCAGCATGGCCCGGCGCGCGTGTATGAGGCTCTCAACCCTGTTGGCGGCAACGTTCAACGTCGCCATATCTGCTGCATTCTCGTCCCCATCCACAATTTTGAGGCGCTGGTCGCTCAAGATGTCATCAATCCGGTTCTCTATCTGGGACAATTCCTCCTCGCGCTCCGCCTTGCGAACCCGACGAGCCAGGACATAGAACGCGTCGAGTGCCGCTTCATCCGGTTTCGATGTCCGCAGGCCGATGAACCGCCAGGCCGCCGCGAGAATCGAGGCCAATCCGCCAAGGATCATCGGCGTCAGGTAGATCGCATTGCTCCATTCGTCCAAAAAGCTCTGCTGGGTGCCATTGAAGTACTCAGCCGCACCTGCATGGACCGGCAGGAAGGCGTCGGGATCCGTGTCGGGAGCGGTGACCTGCGCTAGCATCGGCAGTTCGTGGATGAGGTCGCGCCGCGCGGCGAGAAGCGATTTCGTCAGGTCGGCAATGGTGTCGGGATTGAGCTTTTTTTGCGCGACCAGGTAGAATGACACACGCAATGTCGTCAGGTCGTCGCTCGGAAGCGGTGGCGCGCCGCGCAGCGTGCCCTTCGGCACATCGAAGCTTTCATATGCGGGATGGCTTTCCGCGATCGCCCCGGCCGATTCGATGGGAATGAGCACCGGCTGGGATTTCGCATTTTGCGGGAAGAGGCTGCGCGCCAGCGCCAGGTATTTTTCGGTCAAGGGAAGCACAAGCAGAAGCGCGTCGACGCTCCTCGAGGCGATAGCGCGGCGTACGTCAGACGCCGGGATATCCTTGAAGGTGACTTTCGCGCGGTCGAGATCATATTCCTGACGCAGCGCGTCGACGACGGCTCTGTTGATCTCCCCGCCGACCACGCCGACGCTGTGGCCTTTCAGGCTCGGCACATCAGTCAGCGACGAACCGGGAGGGGCCAAAATCAGTACGACGGCGTGGGTAAGCACGAGGACGGCCTGGGCCTGCGACAGGTCGCCCACGTCACCACGGACGACGGCGAGATCGACCTTGCCCGATGAAAAGGCCTTGGCGGCTTCGAGCGTGCCCGGTTGCTTGACGATCCGCAGCCTTACCGGCGCCCCCGTCGCGGTCAGCCGATTGGCGATGGCAGACAGGATCTTGTCGGCTTCGCCATCAAGCGATCCGACGGCAACTGTCAGCGAGATCGGACGGACATACCAGAGATAGGCGAACAGCCCGGCGCCAATGGCCAGCAGGAAAGCGCCGCTCACCATTACGATACGTAGCCAGGCCGGTAGCTTGATCGAGGTCATCGGGAAACTCTCCGAGCTAAGCCTTGCGTTGCAACGTCGTCAACGGCGCTTCTCCGAAGGCGGCACGATACGTCGCGGCAAAGCGTCCGAGCTCGAAGAATTGATGGTCCCGCGCGATGCTCGCGACGCTCGCCCTAGACGGGTCGGCGCGCCGTAGCGCAGCGCGGACCTTGTTCAGCCTGCGCAACAAGAGGTATCGCATCGGGCTGACGCCGAGAAATTCGCGACAGCACATCCGCAATGTGCGTTCGGCGACGCCGATTTCGGTACAAAGACCGCGCAGCGCGACCTTCCGGTCGACGGATTTGCGTAGCGCTTTTTCGAGGCGGATCATCAAGGAGGTGTGCTTGGAGCGTGTCCCGGGGCTGTCTTCAGTCCCGTCGCCGGTCAGGCAATGGATCACGGCATGTAGCATGTCCTGTTCAAGTGCTCGTGCCACTTCGGGCTGCTCAATTAGTTTGCTTGTGGGGGCTGCCAGGTGACAGGCGTGTTGGAATAGGCGTCGAAATCGGGACAGGTCCGCGCCGCAAGGGTGGAGCAGTCTGGTTGAGCGCGGTGGCAGGATCGGCTGGCCGGTCAATGCCGCACCGCTGCTTGCGAGTTGATCCAGGGGCAGGGATATCAGGCCCCATTGGCATTTCCCGCTCGATAGTTGATGCATCTGCTGGCCTGGGCCGTGAAAAGCGATCTGGTCACTTTGAAAAGCAAACCCGTCGCATTCCAGGCTCGCCCGACCAACTGGAAAGGACAAGAAAGCCCTGTCGACTGCAAGCGAAATGCAGCCAATGCGCGGCAGCCATTCGCGCAGCCGCATGATGACGAGATGGTTCAGTTTCAGCCGCAGCAGCTCCGCTTCGAAATCTCCGGGACCGGTTATTGTGAGATTGACCCCGATGTCGCCAAAACCCGCTTCGTATGCTCCAGGATCGTCAAAGCTTTGAATGGAGCGTTCAGTCATATCCGGTGTTCCATCGGACGGGCGAACGGCTCTTACGGCCTTTTGATGCCCGTGAGTATCCTCGACGCGGCACCATCAGACAACTGATAGGCGCCGGCTATGCAATTCCGGCAGCGTGAGACGAAAGGCCACTTCAGGGAGCGCGGACGCACATCCAGCTCCGGCAAATGCCGCGCTAGCGCAAATCGGGCTGGTCGATTGTGCGTGGTTTGGTAACGAAAATGTTGCGTCAATGAAGGCGTCCCACGATGTTCTCGGTGGGCAGCGTCGTGGGACGATTGAGATGGAGATCGGGATCCTGTGCGGGCCGTCGCAGTGTTTCCGACGGCAACTCTCCAAACAGCTGGCGGTAGGTAACCGAGAAACGCCCGAGCTCCCAGAACCCGTAGTCGGTCACGATGCGGGTAACGGTGGCTTTGGATGCGTCAGCGCGCAGCAGCGCGCGCCGGACCAGATACATTCTTCGCAAGGCGAGATAGCGCATTGGGGCCATGCCGAGATGTTCTTCGCAAGCCGATCGCAGCGTCCGCTCGGAAACGCCTGTCGCAGCGCAGAGTTCGGTCAGATAGATGGCCCGGTTCGGATTTGCGGCCAGATAGTCCTCGAGCCGGGCGATGATCGCATTGTGACGCCGCCTGCCGGCGGTAATCTCGATGCCGGCGCCTTCTGCAAGGCATCGAACCATCAGATAAGACAATTGTTGCTCGAACCCGCGAAGCAGCTCCGGCGATTCCAGTGTGTCCGGCGCCGTACGAGCCAAATCGCCGACGGTCTGGTGCACCTTCAACAGGCGCGCCATCAACTCCGGGCGGGGCCGAACCACGCGGGTTGTCAACTTTTCCAGAAAGTCAGCTCCGATGACGGTCGTGAGAGTTGCGTTCATGTCCTCCTCGGAGAGAGACATCCCTCCATGGCGATGGTTGGCGCCGGAACGCTTGTGCGACACGTCGAACTTGTCGATGATAATATCACCCGGCGTGACGTCCATGCCGCAGTGTTGAATTGAAGCGCCTTCCGATTGCGTCAGAAAGCTGATGGATCTGCGGCCCGGCCGGACGGCAAGTTTGTTAACTTGAGGCAGATTTACCTCGTATCGACTCATCCAAAGCCGATTCAAACCAATCTGCTCTATTTTTAGATCAAACTCACCACGCATTGTCGGAAATACGTTGAGCTCGCATCCTTGAACGGCACTCGGGCAAAGCAGCGGATCTTCGATCCTCATCGTTCTAACCCAAAACACTTCGGATGCTCCTGCAATGGTTGGATATCTCAGGAAAGATGGCTCGAAACTAGCGCAGCATTCCAAAAGTAAAGTTGTAATTCAATATCGCATTCAGGCGCCGATCAATGAAGCCGTTATGACGAACCGAAAGGGCAATTTTCGTCGTGTTGGCGCAACCGGTTGCCGATAGGTCTCGGCTATCACGGGGAATGATAGAAGGTTGGAGCGCTGAAGGCGTTTGAATTTCGAAGCCGCGGATTCGCTGCGAATTCGGTGCCGTGAGCCAAGGGCGCAATCTTTTCGCTTACGCCGAGTTCGTCGTGCCGATTTTGCATAGTCTCGGCTTCGCGCATGCTGCTCTATGAAAACAGAAGGCGGTTCAGGACCAAGCGCCTGCCCGCGATCAATGAGGTTTTGCGAGATGATCGGGAAAGGAAATGCGTGCGCAAGTTCTGGCTGTCGTCGGGTGACATTGGGCTCGGCCTGGGCGCCGCCGGCGTCAATGTTCTTGTCGGTGGCTCGGGGCGGTCATTTGCGTTGCAGCCCGTTTCCGTAGAGGGATCGATTGCCATCAATGTCACTGTCGGCCTTTCCGGCCTGCAGCTGCGCCCGATCTATTGAAGCTCCGCGCTTTTCTCTGGCGTGACGGGATGGGACGCGGCTCCAGTTCGTGGTGTCGAAAGTGCGTGGTGTCGAAAGTGCGTGGCGGGACCGAGCTCGCAGAGATCGGCGAGCCCACAGGAAAGCAAATCGGAAGACCCGGTGTCAACTGATCCGCCGAAAACATGGTATGTTTCATTTGAGGTGCCGAAGAAGGTGCGCAAAGCATCGGCGCAGCGACATCCGAGACGAAGTGAGAGCTTTCCGACCGAGCTCGACGCCCAGAGGTTTGCTCGCCAGAAATTCGAGCAAGGATACGTCGTGACCGCGGGTACCATCAATCCCTGCACACCGCGACGGGCAATTCCTTCGATGCTCATTCACCATTGGTTTGCGGAAATGTCCGAGCCGCCGTTTGTCGAGCCGGCCTCATTCGAGGATACCAAAGAGGCTGATCTGCCGTAGAAGTCACCGCGATGCGGTGCCCTATGCATTGGCAGATTTTGCATAGAGCGTTCCGGCAAGTTGTCGATTTCGTTCCAGCATCCCGCAATCTCCCGGAATATTGAGCGGGGTTCGCCGGACGACGCACAATGCAAAGTTTGACCGAGATATTGCCCGTCCCTCCCTCGATCGATCAGCTTGGCCGCATCATTACTGTCAGTCCGACTGTCAGAATTTACATATTCGTCAGCTCGCTCGGCTGAACCCAGAGGCGTTTCGCGAAGGTCGCTTGTGGTGAACACCGATGGCGCGTCGGTCTTCCGCTGCGGCAACTTGGCCACAGTCGGGAAAACTGAAGGCGGGCGTCAGATTCTGCATAGCGGGTTGCGCGAGTTCGATGCGATTTGATGTTGCATGAATTTCTTCGGTCAATCAGGTGGGGTCATGAACAAGATTGGAAAGCTAGCAGTTGCGATCGCGGCTTCGGCAATGATGGGTGGCTACGCAACCGCGGCGGATTTGCCGGCGGCGCCCGTCTACAAGGCGGCTCCGGTTGCCGCCGTCTACAACTGGACGGGATTCTATGTCGGCGGCAACGGCGGTTATGGCTGGGGTAACCAGGACCCGCTTGTGCTGTTCTCCAACAGGTTCGATCGTTCCGGCTTCGACATCAATGGCGGCATGATCGGCGGCACGTTTGGCGCGCAGATTCAGCAGGGATATGTCGTGCTCGGCTTGGAAGGTGATATGGACTGGGCCAACATCAAGGGCTCGTCCGTCGTAACACCCCGCGTTCTCGGCATCGGGCAGGGCGTCACGCTGAACACGTCGTCGAGCATCAGCGCCTTGGCAACGGTGAGGGCGCGTGTCGGTGTCGCCATGAACAACGTGCTGATCTACGCCACCGGCGGCGGAGCCTTCGTCAGGTCGACCGCCAGCGCATCGAGCATCGCGGGCGTACCCTGCGGCACGCTTGGTGTCTTGCCGGATTGTTCCGGCTCGTCCTGGCGTCCGGGCATCGCCGCGGGGCTGGGCCTGGAATATGGCTTTACGCCGAACTGGTCCGTGAAGGCCGAGTATCTCTACACGAAAGTCGTCGGCACTGGAATCAGCACGGATCAACTGAATATCGTGCGTGGCGGCGTCAACTATCGATTCTGAATGGAGCGGCATTGATGACGCATTCGGGTCGTGTTCGATGCGCGATGTGCCGCCTCAACCATCCGATAGTGCTGCATGGATCCCGATCGCGCATCCGAGCCGATGGTTTTGAGCTCGGATGCCGGTCGCCCGCGAAGGCGCCCGGACTCTGAAAGTCATCGGAAGTCCTTCCACATCCGATCATTCCAAAATGGGGGCTCCCAATGCGTTCGAAACTGCTGCTTTCCGCCGCTCTGCTTGCCGCCGGCATGGCTTCAGCCAAGGCCCAAGTGCCGCTGTCGTCCTATGTCGATGCGAACGGATTCATCGACGTCCAGACGTTGACCTGCGCGCAACTCGCAGGGACTTACCAGGAGGACGCCGATGCGCTGACAGCCTGGTACAGCGGATGGTACAATGGCCTTGCCAAGAAGCATTTCCTTGACCTGCGCAAGGGCAAGCTCGTCGAGCACGAAGTCATTCTCTACTGCAAGGCCAACCCGGACAAGCGCATCATCGATGCTATCGCTGTCGTATTCAAAGCGGAGAGGGAGCTGATGGGCATCCATATGAAGTAGACCGTCCGGAACGGCGTCGTCGCGGCGGCAGACCTGTCCCCTTATGCCGCTTTGCCAAAACCGCGCAGCCTGCGCCATCTATTTCATGTGAGATGCCGCTCTGACGAGTCGGGATTCTAGATTTGAACGATTTCGGGCAATACACCGACGCCATTCGGGGTGCGACGGTGACATTTCTGAAATCCGCCCCATCGTCCCACCGTTGGGGGGTGCGGTATCTCCCCTTGAATCGCACGATGCTTCAGTTCGGAGCCGACGGCGGCCCAGGGATCTCTCATGGCGTCACCGCCTCGAACTTGACGACGGTGATGATCCAGTCGTCCAATTTCGATGATCGCGTCGTGCTCGATGGCGTGCCATTTCATGTGTCGGACCTGGTCATTATGCCCCCGGACTGTCAATTTACCTTTGTTCGGTTCGGTCACGTCGAGTGGATAGCATGGTCGCTGCCGGAGGATGGGGAGGTCGCGAGGAAGATCCTTCCGGTCGCCACAAGTCGGGAATCGCTGAGCACTGCCAAGCATCGCGTCCGATTGCCAATACCGATCGCATCGGGACTGATCGAAGCATCGAGGCGGGCCCTGCGTTCCATCTCCGATTCCGCTTCCACCGATCGGCCCGTGATGGCCCGGGAGACAGAGCGCGCCTTGATGGATGAACTGGCTTACGTCTGGGACAATCGCCTGAGCGAAACCCTCCTGCCCACCAAGTACACCGTCTCGTCCGAGCGAATCGTTCTGGAGGCACTCGAATTCGTGCGGAAAAGGCCGGAAAGCGTCGTCCATATCAAGGATATCGTGAAAGCTACCAAGGTGGAGTACCGAACCTTGCTGCGCGCTTTCGAGCGCTATCTCGGCTTCTCGCCAAAGCACTATCTGAAGCTGCGACAGCTAAACCTAGTTTACCATGAGATCCGTCGCGGGAATGGCGCATCCGCCAGGCTCGCCGATATCCTGGCGGCCCACGGCGTCACCGAGTTCGGCAGGTTTGCCGGCCACTACCGGTCGCTGTTCGGCGAGTTGCCATCCGAGACATATCGCCGGTTTCGCGCAGTGAAGTCTGGCAAGTCGCTGTGAGTTCGGCGTGGTGTTTTGGTGCAACACCGCGGTGAAATGCTCGGCGGTGACAGTTTCTGCATATCAGGTGAGCCTGGGGCGATGGCAAATGGCTAGACTATTCTCCACGTTCGAAAAGGCACACAGACGATGAAAAAAATCAGCTTACTCGCCGCAGCGGCGGTGACGTCCGTTTCCCTGACGGGTATTGCAAAGGCCGCTGACCTTCCTCAGAGACCGACCTATAAGGCAGCGCCGATCGCAGCGCCGATGATGTACAACTGGTCCGGCTTCTATCTCGGCGCGAACGGCGGATATGGCTGGAGCAACCAGTGCATCGATATCACGGCCATCAACGGAATTGGCGGCGTTTTCGCGGAAGGCTGCAATAGCAAAGGCGGCGGCATCATCGGTGGTCAACTTGGCTATCGCTGGCAGGCTGGACCATTGGTGTACGGTCTGGAAGCGCAGGGCGACTGGGCCAACATCCGCAATACGCGCATCAGTGCGCAGGATCCGACCCGCACCTACAAGTCGACCCTCGCCGGCTTGGGCCTTTTCACGGCTCAACTTGGCTACGCGGTCAACGAGGCGTTGTTCTACGTCAAGGGCGGCGGCGCGGTTGGCAGCCAGGACTTTGCCATCATCAACAACGTGACCGGCACGGGCCTAGCTTTCGCGAATCGGACCCGCTGGGGTGGGATCGTGGGCGTCGGCTTCGAGTACGGCTTCTCTCCGAATTGGACGGCCGGCATCGAGTACGACTACCTGTGGCGGGTGAACGAGAGCAACACCTTCCTGACGCCATCATTGGGCCCCATCGCGTCGATCACCTCCAACACCAAGACGGACGCCAATCTGCTCGCGCTCCGCGTCAACTACAAGTTCGGTTACTAATGAAGAGAGGAGGCCGGCCAACTCGGCTGGCCTCCACTCGGTCCCATCATGTGCCTGGGCCCAGGTCGTCCCTGATTCTGGAACTGATCATGCTCTCGAATACGATGTCGAGCGGGCCGAGTAATTCGTGCCGCACACCGGTGTTCAGACAAAGTGATTGGAGACATCTATGATCGCTGCACGTTGCCGCTGCCTGGCTTGGGCCTGTTCGCCGCTACGTCGTCCACTTCCTTAACCGCCGTCACGCCAGATCTCGACCGACCACTTCATCCGCAGGTCTCAACGATCAGTTGATCCAACGCGCCGTCGAGGCCGTGATCTGGTCGACGCCAGCTATAAGCGACGTGTTCTTCCGGCAGTCTCTTTTCCGTGGCTTCGGAATGAAGCCCGGCGACGTCATGGTCATGCGCAAGCCCCTTGTGGCGCGTCACGAGGTGCTTACGGCAAACAACCAAGTCAACTAGCGGCCATGGCATATGAGCAGAAGCAGCCCGTCTTCTCCCTCAATTGATCGCGTAGCACCCGTGGCTTGCCTCAACGCAGCCGCTGAACTCGGCGCGGTGTCCGGGTCCAATTTTGCGCCGGCGTTTGGTTCCGTGGGGCTATCGTGGCTCCTCTTCTGTTCAAGACGTACGCTTCTTTGGCTTCTTGCTTATGGCAAGCGTCTCCGCTCCCTTGGTTCCGTGTTTTTCGAAATCGGCCAAAATTCCCTCGTCAGACAAATCGAGCTTTTTGGAATTTTTCCAATCCCGGCGCGATGTCTTGACGAGCCGCTTCACGACATGCTTGTCGTCTGTCTCGACGGCCAGTTCTCGTCTTGCATCGAAACTTCCTGGCGTGAGGTTGATCGATCCTACAATCGCGCGCTTCTCATCCGCGAGCAGCATCTTGCCGTGCAGCTTGAGGTCTTTGAGTTTATGAATCTTTGCACCGACGTCGTGCATGATGCGGAGACCGCCGACCGCTTCGACAAGCTTGTTCCGCTTCAGCTTGTGCGCGGGCCGCGCCATGATTCGGACGCGAACGCCACGATTTAAGGCTTGAACCAGCCTTTCGATAATCACCGTGTCCTGGTAACGCTCGTTTTGAATCCAGAGGCTTCTCTTGGCCCCGTCGATGAAAGCCGCAATGCGTTCGCGGCCGTCGTTGGGACACCAGATGAGCCGCGACTTGGGGGCGGGCTTGAACGGCTTTCGTGACCAATCGGCGTTGAAGCACGCTATCATCTCCGCAACTTCGCGCTTGCTGGTCGTTACGACGGCGTAGTCGCGGGTTTCCGTAAGGTCCCGCGTCTCCCAATTGAGCGACTCGACAAATCCAGACGCATCATCAACGACCATCGACTTTTGATGGGTTAGTGCAAACTTCTCGCTGCTGTTCCGGACTTTGACACCCGCTTTGAGCAATAGCTTGCGGGCCTCTTCGTTGTCGCTTTCCCCGTCGCGTCGCGCCGGGTTCAGCATCACACGCACGTTGACGCCGCGGTGCTGTGCCGCAATCACGGCACGCAACAGTGTCGGATCGGTGAACAGAAACATTCGAATGTTGAGCGAATGTTGAGCCGCATTGATCGGGTCAAGGATCGATTTGGCGGTGTCATCCGGGAGAACGATTAGCCTGTGCGACATTGCCTTAGCTCCGGAAAATCACAAAGCGAGATGGCCGACCGGAGGCTACGGGGTGCCGGCCGGTTCATATTGGACGCGGTGCAGTTCGGCGTAGACG
The DNA here is from genome assembly GCF_056429065.1 of Bradyrhizobium sp. USDA3010. Classification (NCBI taxonomy): domain Bacteria; kingdom Pseudomonadati; phylum Pseudomonadota; class Alphaproteobacteria; order Hyphomicrobiales; family Nitrobacteraceae; genus Bradyrhizobium; species Bradyrhizobium sp. USDA3010. The sequence continues at coordinate 163,663 of NZ_JBWJZD010000008.1, read as the reverse complement.
CCCCCGCGTGCAATCAATTCGTCATTTGAGCCTTCTTCCGCGACGACGCCGTCCTTCAGGACGACGATCTTGTCGGCGTTGACGATGGTGCTGAGGCGATGCGCGATCATGATGACCGTGCGCCCCTTCATTAGACGCTCCAGGCCTTCAATGACCAGACGTTCGGATTCCGAATCGAGCGCCGCGGTGGGCTCGTCAAGGATCATGATTGGACTGTTGCGAATGACCGCACGCGCGATGCCGATGCGCTGCCGTTGACCGCCCGAAAGCGTGTCACCGCGCTCGCCCACAGGGGAGTCGTAGCCGTGCGGCATCCGACTAATGAACTCGTCCGCGTTGGCAATTTTTGCGGCAGCGATGACCTCGTCCTTCGTGGCCCCGGGACGTCCATAGGCGATGTTCTCGCGAATGGTTCCACGAAACAGCACCGTTTCCTGCAAGACGAAGCCAACCTGAGAACGCAGTGACGCTAGCTTGTACGTAGAGACGTCGGCGCCGTCGATCAGCACTCGTCCGCCGGTGGGATTGTAGAAGCGGGGAACCAGGCTCAACACCGTCGATTTGCCAGAACCCGTTGGGCCAACGATTCCCACGACCTGTCCGGGCTCGATGCTGAACGAAACGTCGCGCAACACTGGAGCATCGTCACCGTAGCCGAATGCGACATGATCGAACGTTATGGCGCCCTTGAGGCGACCAGGATCTGTGGCATCCGCATGCTCTTGGATGATGTCATCGGCGGACAAAATGGTTTGGATGCGTTCCAGGGCCACTGTCGTTTGCGCGATGGCGCTTGTCATGCTCGCGAGATCTTTGACGGGTTTGAAGAACTTTGACAGATAGGCCAGATAGACGGTCAAGGCGCCTGCCGTCATCGTCCCTGCGACGATCAGGGAAGTGCCCTTCCACAGCACGATCCCCGTACAGACCGCCACGACGATATTGACCATCGGCGACAGCAGGGATTTCACCTGTCGCGCCTTCAGTGCAGCTTCAACGGTGGCATGGCTCGCGGCCTCCAGATGGGCAACCTCGAGATCCTGCCGTCCGAACGCCTTGACGGCCCGAACCGAACCCAGCCCCTCCTGGACAACGGCAACGATCTCGCTCTGCCGCGCACGCACGGTTCGTGTGACGTCCTTCACCGCCTTCTTGAAGTGGAAGAGGAACACCACCAGGAAGGGCGTGAAACCGACGGCAATCAGAGTGAAATCCCAGTCGAGCCAGAACATCAGCCCGACCATGAAAATGATCGTGATCAGGTCAACGACGATGTCGAGCGTCGATGACGATGCAAAACCTTGGATCGTTGCAACGTCGCTGGTGATCGTGGACATCAGCGCGCCGGTCTTGACGTTGTCATAGTAACGCAGCGAAAGGCGATGGAGATGTTCGTATATACGAATACGGAGGTCGTTTGCCACCCATTGCCCAACGCTTGTCGTGTAGTAATTGTCGATGTAAGTGGCGATTGCTCCGAAGATGGCGATGAACAGGGTTGCGACCCCTGCGAACAGGGCGACGCCGAGCGTATGGCGTCCAAAGCCGTAGTCGTGTGCCCAGGCGAGCCAGTCCGGGAGCTTGTGGTGTCCGAGGGCGTCGTCGAGTACCAGCTTGAGTGGCCACGGTGCCGCCAGGCTCATGGCGATTTCGACCAACATCGCGATGAACACAATGATTAGCCAGCCACGGTACGGCCTGAGGAGGTCAAGAACCAGGCGAGTCAACTGCCCGCTCTTCGCAAGGTTTGCTTTAGAGACTTCGCCGACCGACACGGTAGTCGTTGCAGCGGATTTCGAATGCGGCATTCCTGATCACCTGGTCATGGCCGTCCTTCTACCTCGGTTCAAATTTTCACGATGCGACATCATCCGCTATGCAGAATCGGGCAAATCGTGGAGGCCGAATTGTTCGGATGAGGGAACGAAGCTTCGATGTCGCAGGCATCATCGTTTCGTGGTCGGATTTTGCATAGACGGACGGCGCGATGCCGAAATAAACACGGTCAGCGAAGGCGGTCTTTTCGTGACCGTTGAACCAGGCAAGAACGAGGAGTCGCAGATGCCCATCTCAATTTCGATGATTGTTCTGAGCTCGCAGCTGGTCATGCCCGTGGCTGACGGTGTGCCGAAGTTCGATATCGCCCGGAGCTGCAAGCTCGATATTGCGGCGACCGCGGGCCTCACGGTTGATCAGCCCCTGAAGAGCTGCATGAATGACGAACAGAGGGCCAAGCGGCAACTCGCGGGTCAGTGGCTGAGATTCCCCGCGCCAAGCCGGGAAAGCTGTGTCTCGCAAGAGAGCATTGGCGGCACGCCGAGTTACGTCAGTTTGCAGACTTGTCTCCAAATGGGGCAATGGGTGCGGTAGCAGCTCACCCGTAGTGATCATATTCGCTCAGCGCAATTCGGACTTCACGGGCAAAGTCTACCAGCGAGATGGTGAAAGCGCCGAGCGAGATCATGAAAAAGATGGCGACTCCGCGTTCGTGCTGTATCTGAAAGAATGCGGTTACAAAGGCGACGATCACGAGAAGCGTCACCGCGATACTTGCGATCACTGCCCAGAAGATCGCCCGGTTCATCATCACCGCACGCTGCATCAGACGCGGCAGATCGGCCTTCAGCCGGCATCGGGCCGTATCGTCATCGGGAATCCCGTTCAGGATCACCGTCCGGTCGACGATCCTGTTTAGACGGGAGATCAGGATGGCGATGAAAGCGGCCAGCGCGCCCAGAAGGAAAGCGGGTGCAGCCGCTTGTGAAATGACATGAGATAGCTGAGTTACAGAGGGCGTATCTGGGAACATTGAGCGGCTTTCGGTTGGCATCACGGTCAGCGCGCTTGGTTGGACCACCTGACTTACCGTCCATCCGACGGATCGACTATGCAAAATCGGCGTCGTCTGCATTGAGCCTTCGATTCATTCGGATAGATAATCAGCGTTGCGCGCCGAGCACGGTCCGATCTTGCATAGGCAGATGACTACGCCGGTCCGTATAGCTACTCCACACATCAGCCCGAGTGGGCTCATCCATAGCAGCGATCGGTGTCAGGCTCGCAGGGAGCGATCGATCATGACCAAGCGCCATTTCGTTCGGGTAATGAGCCTTGCAGCGCTGATACTTCTCGGCCCGGCGTTTGCCTCGGCTCAGCAGCCCCCTCCGGGCGTCCAGGCCGGTATGCTGACCTGTAACCTCGCGCCCAGCATCGGCCTGATTGTCGCCGAGAGCCAACGGATGAGTTGCCGGTATGCACACAACGGGCCTTATCCGCCCGAGAACTATAATGGTGTGCTGAACACGGTCGGACTCGAACTCGGCATCACTGCAGGGGGAGCTATGGCGTGGGGCGTGTTTGCTCCAACTCAGGGGACGCCGATCGGAGCGTTGGCCGGCGAGTACGTAGGCGCCAGCGGCGACATCACAGTCGGGGTCGGTGTCGGCGCCAACGTCCTGTTCGGCGGCTCAAACCAGACGATTGCGCTGCAACCTTTGTCGGTAGAGGGGCAGGCGGGTTTGAACGTGTCCCTGGGAGTGTCGGGCCTGACACTCGCCTTCGCGCCCTGATGCCGAGGTCATTTTCCGGGATGTTGCCATAGCCGACGGCGCGACCGCGCTTGCCCAGGGGCAATGGAATGCCCGACTTGATGAGTTGGCGGACCACATCGAGCGGAACGAAGGAGGAGAACGATTGCAGCGAGCTTCGCAGCAGCGAAGCCGCCGATTCCATCTTTGCAATCTGCCGGATATTCGATCCATTCCTCATGCTCTGTCCGTTCTTTCAGCATGCCGGAATCTGCCCGATATCTTCCGCGGTCCTGCGACCAGGGAGGCCGCTTCGGCTAGAGGTAGGCTGTGTAGGAGCTGACCCAGACCAGAATGGAGGCGAGCAGCCCGATAACGCCCGCATTCGCAGCAAAGGCGGTTGCGCTGCCGGACATCCCGAGCCGGAGCGAGTCGCGGCTCATTTCGTCCGGAATGGAGATCGCTGCTGGAAAGACCGACGCCCCACCGATCGCATTGGTCCGCGCAAGGGTGCCGGATGTGGCAATCTGTCCCTGGCCTACCCCCTTTGGAATTTCCGTGATCTTCGCGTGATAGATCCGTCCGGGGGCGTTGTCGAACACGATATCGACGGGCGCGCCGGCCTTGATCGTCTGGAAGCCGTTTTGTGAAAACATTCCGACAATCGTAATTTCATTCTCAACGATAAACGACATCGTTGAGCGTGCCTGGAGGGCACGATCGCCGACAGTGAGTGCAACAGATGTGACATAGCCGTCGGCCGGCGCGCGAATGGTCGTCTGCGACAACTCCCAATTGGCATTCTCCAGCTGGGCCCGAATCTGGGCAACGGCGGTATTCACCCCACCGATTTCCGAATCCAGGGCGAGCTTGGCGCTCTGCTGAGCAGCCTTGGCCGCATTGAGCTGCGCCAGTGACGTCTCGTATTGATTCTGGCGATCCTGTCCCTGGAATTGTGTGTTGGCATCATCAGCGACGAGCTTCTGTATGTCCGCGAGACGTTTTGCGTTGAACGCGACCTGCGAGGTCAAACCAACAACGTTGGCGGTGGCTTGTTCGTAGTTGGATTTCAGTATCTCCGTTTGCTGTTTCGCGGCAGCCAGCGACGCCTGCAATTGCGCTACCTTGTATTGAAATGGTGCAGGATCGATTTGAAACAGGATGTCACCTGCGCTCACCAGCACGTTCGGCTTTACCGGAATGGCTACCACCTGACCTGTCACATTCGGCGTCACCTCGACCACCCGGCCAGCGACCGTCACCTTGCCCGACGGTGTCAGATTGTTGAACAGCGCGAGGAATGTCGCGAGAATAAACGCGCCGATCAGTATCGAAATCGTTCCCGATAGCCAACCCCAGCGCACGAGCTTGAACCTGGAAAACACGGCCCACATCCCAGCAATATAAAGGCACAGGATGATGACCACGGCCGGATCTCCCATCGTTCGGGCACGAGATCGCCATTTGCCGGCAATCGATCAATCCGCGCTATGCAAAATCGGCGTCGTTAAAATCTTCGTACCAAACGATCGCCGTGCTTGTTTTTGCATAGTCGACGCAGCGTGACGTCTCCATGGTGGCCGGCGAGCGAGGCCAGGCCGGAATCATCGTGACCAACAAGGAGATATATCGGCACTCAGACGTTGACCTGCGCTCAGCTTGCGGGCGCCAGGCAGGAAGATGCGGAGTTGCTGACGTCCATCGGAGACGGTGGCAAGGTCGCGGGCGCAACGAGCGCGATGAAGCGATGCGCTTCAGTCAATGTCATCCACCGCAAGGAGCAAATTCGCTAAGTGCAATTCGCGCCTCCAAGCGGGCCACGGGCGCGGACAACGACTAGGCCGTGCTCATCATGGAAAACCTGATGAGCTCGAGGTCGTTGTTTTTCACCGCGGACGCCGAGGCGGGTTTGGACCGACCGTTTTTGCATAGCCAACCATCGCATCGGGCACCTAACATTTACCCATCATCCAAACTCGCATGACCGTGAGCTGCGAACCAGAAGGATTGTTCCGATGTTTACGAAGAGAGATTTACTTCGCTCCACCGCGGCGATCGCCGCGCTCGCGGTCACCACGGCGAAGTACAGCCCGGCAACTGCGCAGAACCAAGCCGATTGGCCCCGGCTGTTGGAGGCCAAGGACATCGCCGAGGAAGGCTTCATCTACGGCCTGCCGATCGTGATGAACTACGGCATCATGTACGAATACGCCGTCGATCGCAACTCGGGACAGTTCAAGGCGCCGTTCAATCAGATCAAGAACGAATCCCAAGTCTTTACTTATAAAGATACCGCCGTCATTTCGCCGAACAGCGACACGCCCTATTCGGTCGTGTGGATGGATCTGAGAGCCGAGCCGATGGTGCTTTCGGTCCCGGCGGTGGATCCAAAGCGCTACTACGCTGTCCAGCTTATCGACGGTAATACCTCCAATTACGGTTATATCGGCCAGCGCGCCACTGGAAGCGATGCCGGCGACTACATGGTCGTCGGACCGGAGTGGAAGGGGACTACTCCCCCCGGAATCAAGAAGGTGTTCCAGTCGGGCACGCAGTTCTCGCTCGCCCTCTACCGCACCCAGCTTCTTGATCCGGGCGACATCGACAACGTGACGAAGGTGCAAGCCGGTTACAAGGCGCAGGCGCTTTCCGCCTATCTGAAGCAGCCGGCGCCGCCCGCTCCGCCGGCCGTGAATTTTCCGAAGATCGACAAGGAACTCGTGAAGACAAACTTCTTCGAGTATCTCGATTTCTGCTTGCAGTTCGCGCCGGCGCTCGAGAACGAGAAAGATATCCGGGCGAAGCTCGCGCGCATCGGTGTCGGGGCCGGAAAGACCTTCAGCTTCAGGGATCTGCCGCTGGAGCACAAAGCCGAGATTCTCATCGGAATGAAGCAGGGAGAACGAAAGATCGGCGAAGCCGTCGACAAGGCCGGCGTGTCGGTCAACGGATGGCGGCTCAGCTCTCTCTTTGGCGACGCCGCATTCTTCAATGGCGACTGGCTGAAACGCGCCGCAGGCGCCAAGGCGGGCATCTATGGAAACGATGCGGCGGAAGCAACCTATCCGCTCGGAAAATTCGATTCGGAAGATAGACCGCTCGACGGCAGCCAGCATAACTACACGCTGACTTTCCCGGCCGGTCAATTGCCGCCGGTCAACGCCTTCTGGTCGATGACAATGTACGATGGCAAGACCCAGTTGCTGATCGAAAATCCGATCAACCGCTATCTGATCAATTCGCCAATGCTGTCGACCTTGAAGAAGAACCCCGACGGGTCGCTGACGCTTTACGTCCAGCACGAGTCGCCGGGTGCGGACAAGGAATCGAACTGGCTGCCAGCGCCGAACGGCCCGATTTATACGGCGATGCGGCTCTATTGGCCGAAAACAGAAGCGCCTTCGATTCTGCCGGTCGGCAAAGGGACCTGGCAGCCGCCTGGCATCAAGCGGGCTTGATGGCATCTGGACCTGTCATGCCGCCCTGAAAGTTACTTGAGCGCTCGAACCCGTGCCGACCACTTTGGTCAGCGCGGGTTCGGGTGGGATGTGCGGACTTCAAGGGCGGCAATCGGAAACGAAGATGGTGGGAAATACTCCACCTGGCGGCAATTCAATCGGCGCGCTCGGACCAACCTGAGCGCGCGGATTTCCGCAGGAAGAATGAGAGGATTTTTCCGTTGGGGGGTGCTAGCGCCGTACCATTGCACAGCCTTAGCTTTGACGAATATTCCGACATGGTTTTTGGAGCGACGGTGAACCTCCCCTGGTCGGTCGGTCATTGCAAATCAGGTTCAATTGTCCTGCAATTTGGCATGGAGGGAGGCTCCAAGATTTTGCACGGCGTTTCTCGCCCGGATACTTTGAGCTTTATTTTCCAGGACGGGCAAATTGCGGATCGCTTGATTTTCGATGGTCAGATCCTTCAGCCTCAGGACTTCGTGGTGCTTCCGCCGGGAAACGATTTTACGTTCGCGTCGTGCGGCATCCATCGCTGGATGTCTATCTCGATGCCTGTCGGGCTCTTTGAAACGTTCGCTTTCAAAACCGGCAGGAAAGATCTCGCTCGGGTCGGGAAGGAAAAGTGCGTCATTTCGGTTCCGGAACAATTGCTTGGATGTTTGACCGCGGCAGCCGCGAGTACCGCCGGGCTCATACGCGAGAAGCAAACGTCAACTCTCCCTGAATCCAGCATTGACGGTTTATTAACCGCATTGATCACCGCCGTTGCGGGTTCGAACAACCAAATGTGTCTCCCAACAGAAAGGTCACGATTGTCCAACGACACCGTGGCAAAGGCGTTAAAGTATGTCCGTGGTCAGAAATGGGGAGGGCTTCAAGTCGCTAACCTGGCCCTCGCGGCTGACGTAACGAGCCGGACGCTGTTGAGGACGTTTCGGCAACAGTTGGGCGTTGGACCGGCAAGCTACCTCAAGCTGCGTCAACTCAACATGGTCCGCCGTGCACTCCGCGGAAAATGTGAGCCGTCAGGCAAAGTCACAAACATCATGAGCGAACACGGCGTTACTGAATTCGGTCGCTTTGCCTCAGAATACAGAGCTCTTTTTGGAGAGCGCCCATCGGAGACAGTGGCGAGGTCGCGGTTGCAAAAAGTGGGCTGAAGCGATGCGCTTCGGCCGGTCTCGTCAACCGTAATGCGCAAATTGGCCAGGTGCAGTTCACCCTCCGAGCGCGCGGAAAAGAAGCACGACGCAACTGCCTGCGGAAATGGCAATCGGCACGCGGGTGGCGACTGGCTGGCATCTGGCATCGAGTGATGGATGCCCTTGTTGCGGCTCATGGCGGTACGGATGATTGATGGTGCGTCGTCCGGTCGCGAGACGGCTTGCTTTATGTTTTTCGGTCGGTTGGTTTTTGCATAGTCGGTGCGTCATCGCAGACCCATAGTGCCGGCTAGCGCGACCGCCCCCTGCTGACATTGGCGATAACCGAATCCCGACAGGAGAAGTAGAGATGACGACTGCAAGATCTGTTCAGATAGCCGGGCTGCTCGCCGTGACGGCGGTATTGGGCAGCATGGCAACTGCCAATGCCCAAACCGCACAAGCGCCGTCCGCGTTGAAAACGATTGGCACGCCGTCCACCGCAGCCAAGCCTGAGATCGTTCCCTCGCTGTTCGTGCTCAATTCCCGTGGGGCGACGTTGCAAGGCGAGACGCTGGTGCTGACGGGCATTGCCCCGAGCTCCATCATATTCGCCGACCGCCCGGTGCGATCCGCCGGTCATCAGCCCACCGCCGACGTCATCGGGGAATGGGGATCAGGTGACGACAGCTTTGCCAAGAATCCACCGAACGCGACCGTGTCGGTGCTGGGCAAGGACGGCTTGGTCAAGGACGCGGTCGTGGTGCTGAAGAATCCGAAGCTCGAGGGCGACAAGCTCACCTTCAATGTCCAGACCCTCGAAGGCGATCTGGCAGGTGCCGACGGCGCGGCCGCGCTCTTCATCGATATCATCGGTCGGCCATTCACGCCGCTGTCGTTTGCCGGCGTCGCCCGCCGCACGGCATTCAGGGGCGCGATGTATGCAGGTGCGGTCGGAGCGGCCGCGTATGGAGCGGCTGCCTACTACCACCCGTACGCCTACGCCTATCCCCGTCCGGCCTGTGGCTATTACCCGTATCCGCCCTGCTACTGACGTCGGCCGATCGGCAGATGGTCATGCGCCGTCTGCTGCTTCAGCTTCCAGAAAGATTTTGGAAACCAGAAAGAGCTTGTCATGACAACGACCCGCCGTTCTTTCACGATCTCTGCATTTGCAGGCAGCCTCGTTCTCTCCAGCCTCGTACTCACCTTGCCTGCCGCGGCCCAGGTGTCGCCGGCTGAAGCGCAGCAGATCGCGACGGATGCCTACATCTACGGCTATTCGCTCATTACAACAGAAGTTACCCGCGTTCAGATGAGCAGTGTGCCGAAGGTTGAAGGACTGAAGGGGCCGCCCGGGCAGTTCATCAACGTTCCGCGCTACCCGCCGGCCGATTATCGCGGGGTATCGGCACCCAATGCCGACACGCTCTACTCGCTCGCCTGGCTCGATCTGACTGAACCGCAGGTCTTCAGCCACCCGGACATGGGCAACCGCTTCTATCTGTTCGAGGTCGTCGATCTCTGGATGTCGGATTCCGAATCCTCGCCAAGCAAGCGCACGGCAGACGGCAAGGCGGCGAATTACCTGTTCACCCCTCCTGGCTGGAAAGGTGAGGTGCCGGCTGGTGTGAAGCACTTCCCCGTGGCGACGCGCCACATGGTCATTCTGGGCCGGACCTACGCCGATGGGACAGAAGAAGACTACAAGGCCGTCAACGCTCTGCAGGCGCAGTACAAGATCACGCCGCTTTCCGCCTGGGGCAAATCCTACACGCCGGTGGCGCCGCCGGTCATCGATCCCGGTTACAGCATGACCGATAAGCCGCAGTCGGTGATCCTAGCCATGGGAACGGAAGGCTATTTCAACCTGATGGCCAAGCTGATGGGAGGGGTTGCCCCTCCGGCGACTGACGACGGTGCGATGCTCGCAAATATGGCGAAGATCGGCATCGTGCCCGGCAGGCCGTTCGAGATGAGCAAGCTCGATCCGGCCGTGCAGGCCGCGCTGAAAGACATTCCGCAATCCGCGTTGAAGAAGATCGAGGGAAACAAGGATAGCCTCGGAGAGACGGTGGACGGATGGGTTGTAACAAAGGGGCTCGGGACCTACGGGCCGGCGACCTACACGAAGCGCGCGGTGGTGGCCGCGTTCGGCTGGCCCGCCAATCAGGAGCGCGATGCGGTGTACCCCAACACCCAGGTCGATTCCGCCGGACAGAAGCTGACCGGCGCGAACAAGTACACCCTGACCTTCCCGAAGGACGCGACGCCTCCGGTCAACGGCTTCTGGTCGATCACCATGTATATGATCGATCAGGGCTGGTGGTTCGTTCCTAATCCGTTGAACAAGTTTACCGTCAGCATGCGCGACAATCCCAAGTTTAATGCTGATGGATCCCTGACGCTCTATTTCCAGAACGAGTCGCCCGGGAAGGACAAGGAAGCGAATTGGCTGCCCACTCCGAAGGGCGACTTCCTCCCGATGCTGCGGATGTATTGGCCGAAGGAGACCTCTCCTTCGATTCTGAATGGGAGCTGGAAAGTGCCAAAGGTGGTGAAAGTCGACTGACACGGGCGCTTGACGGATCTCATTACGAAACTCAGTTGAAAGGCATCCTCCGATGAACATCACTCGACGCAACCTCACCCTAGGCGGCATCAGCCTGTTGGCCGGAGCGTCCGCGAGCACCGTCAGCCGCGCCGAATTCGGCTCATTCCTCGGGATCGGGGAGGGGATCGAAGACTTCATGCTCGCTACCGACGCCTACATCTTCGGATACCCACTGGTGACGATGGAGATGACGCGGCGCGTCATCACCAACGTCGCGTCACCAGTCGGAACGCGTGGTCCGATGGGCCAGATCATCAAGCTGCGGCAATATCCCGACGCATCGTTCCGCGACGTTACTGCGCCGAACGCCGACACGCTGTACACGACGTCGTTTTTCGACGTCGGCAAGGAGCCGTGGGTCCTCAGCACTCCCGATATGAAGGGTCGCTATTTCCTGTTGCCCATGCTGGACGGCTGGACCAATGTATTCCAGGTGCCGGGCAAGCGTACCACGGGTACCGGCGCGCAGACCTACGCAATCACCGGCCCGGGCTGGAAGGGCACGCTGCCGCCCGGGGTCAAGGAGTACAAGTCGCCCACGTCTATCGTATGGCTGCTCGGGCGCATCTATTGCACCGGCACGCCGGAGGATTACGCCGAGGTGCACAAGCTGCAGGATGAATTCAAGCTGGTACCGCTAAGCTCGTATGGCAAACCCTATGTGCCGCCGCCGGGGACGGTCGATCCATCGATTGATATGAAGACGGCGGTGCGCGAGCAGGTCAACCGGATGGATGCAGTGGCGTACTTCACGCTGCTATGCAAGCTGATGAAGGACAACCCGCCGTCGGCGGCGGATGCGCCGCAGCTGGCGAAATTCGCCAAGCTTGGTATCGTTCCGGGTCAGGACTTCGATGCGAGCAAGCTCAAGGCGGATTTCGTCAAGCGGGTGCCTGAAATCGCGGTCGACCGGATCATGCTCCAGTTCAAGGTCAACAAGGCCGTTACGGACGAGAACGGCTGGACGTTCACGACCAAGACCGGCATCTACGGGACCGACTACTTGATGCGCGCCCTCATCACCGCGATCGGGCTTGGCGCCAACAGGCCGCAGGATGCGGTCTATCCGACTTCACAGAAGGATGCCAAGGACCGCAAGTACAACGGTGCCAACAAATACGTGATGCGATTTCCGAAGGGACAGCTGCCCCCGGCGGAGGGATTCTGGTCGCTCACGATGTATGATTCCGGCTATTTCTTCGTCAAAAATCCGCTCAATCGCTATTCGATCAGCGCGCGCGAGAAGCTGAAGTCGAATCCGGATGGCTCGATCGATCTCTACATCCAGAACGAATCGCCCGGCAAGGACAAGGAGTCCAACTGGCTCCCTGCACCCTCCGGCGATTTTATCCTGATGCTGCGCATGTACTGGCCGCAGGAGAATGTCCCTTCGATCATCAATGGCTCCTGGAAGATCCCGCCGGTGAAGAAAGTCGCCTGAACCAGCGGAGACGTCGGCGCTTCGGTGCCGGCGTCTCATCCGCAACCAAAAAACGGAATGGAGTGCAAAGTGCGCAGGGCCATGATTTTCGCAACGATATTGTCTGCGGCGGCGTTTCCAGTTGCCCGCGCCCAGGTCGATCTCAGCACCTATGCCGACGCCAACGGGTTCCTGAACGTACAGAAATTGACATGCGCTCAACTCGCCGGGACCTGGCAGGGCGACGCCGACCGGCTGACGGCCTGGTACAGCGGCTGGTACAACGGACTCGCTCGCAAGCACTACATGGATATCGTCAAATCAAAAGAGGCCGAGCACGAAGTCATCGTCTATTGCAAGGCGAACCCTGATCAATTGATCATCGAGGCGATCGCCGTCGTGTTCAGGGACATGCGGGCGAAGCTGGGGATTGAAATGAAACCCTGAAATCCGGCGGTTTGCCGCTGCAACTGCCCAATTCGGTTGCCACAGGGGCGGATTTTGCACAGTGTGCCAAAAGGACATCGGTGCAGAACGGCTGTTTGCGAGCCGCGCGCAGGAACTAATCTGATCGCATCCGGGACTTGCTTTTCTCGTCGAGGGGGCAGCGGCAAACAGCCAATGATCGTTCTGTCATGCGCACCATAGCTGTCGTCGATGACAATCCCAGCTTGCTGCAAGGTCTAAACCGCCTTTTGTCCGTCCACGGCTTTCACGTCAGCACCTTTGCATCGGCGGAGGCTTTTTTGGAGGCCTATGTCGAGTGCGAAGCGGATTGTTTGCTCCTCGATATACACCTTGGCGGAATCTCGGGCATCGACCTGCAACGGCAATTGATCGCGTCAGGTAGGGAATTACCGGTCATTATGATGACCGCCATCGATAATGAGGTCACCCGGCAGGAGGCATTCGACGCGGGCTGCATTGCGTATTTAAAGAAGCCGTTTCTATCAAAACTGCTCATCGATGCCATCGGCAGGATTCCCTGAGGAATGGAGGTCAATTTCTTAACGATTGCCGGGAATTGTCGCGGAAGTTGATGTTTATCTCTCCCTGGGCGCTGGGCAAGTCGAGTGGGATTGGGTTCTCGGTCATGATGTGACATGACGGATAAATGGCCGCCTTATTGCATGATCACTCGAATACTTTTCAGTTCGATCGTTCTGCTCCTGGCGATGACCGGTGCCGCGCTTTCCCAGCCGAAGCGGATGCTGATTGTTGATTCCGTCGGCCGCGATTTTTCGCCGTGGGATGATTACGCACGAAAGATCCGCGAGGAGTTGAAGCTTCAGTCGAAAGATCCCATCGATATCTTCGAGGTGTCGCTGTCGACGGCCCGCTTCCCCGACGGGAATGAAGACGCCTTTGTCAGCTATTTGAATGCGGTGTTTTCCGAGCGCAAACTCGACCTGATGATGACGATCGGGGGTCCCGCGGCTGCGTTCTTTCAGAAGAACCGGCAAAGGATCTTTCCCTCCGTCCCAACCCTCTATGCGGCCTTTGACCAACGAATGTCTCCGAAGATATCAGCGACGGACGCGATGGTCCCGGTTTCGGTCGACATATTCGGCACGCTCGATCAGAGTCTACAGTTAGTTCCGGAGGCGAATAAAGTCGTCATCGTGATCGGGAATTCTCCGATCGAGAAGCGTTGGCTCGAGGAGATGCACAAGCTGTATCAGCCGCTGACAAACCGGGTCGAGATAACCTATTTCAACGAACTATCGCTAGAAGAGATACTCAAGCGGGTGGCCGTCCTGCCACCCCGGACCATCATCATCTATGGGCAGATGTTGGTGGACGCCGCCGGCGTCGTGCACGAAGGCGGTCATGCCATAGATCGGCTTCACGCGGTCGCCAACGCGCCTATTTTTTCGGAGCAAGACACGTTCTTCGGCCGAGGGATTGTCGGCGGCCGGATGTCGGACATAGCCGACATCAGTCGACAGACCGCCGCAGTTGCGGTGCGGATCCTGGCCGGGGAGTCGCCGGGCGGCATCAAAACGCCTCCGATCCCCGCTGCATCGCCGAGATACGACTGGAGAGAGCTAAAGCGCTGGAACATCAGCGAGAGCCAACTGCCGCGAGGGAGTCGGGTAATGTTTCGCGTGCCGAGCGTGTGGGAGCAGTATCGGCTGGAAATGTCGGCTGTTACAGCCGCTATCCTGCTGCAGGCCGGTATCATTGGGTTGCTGCTGGTCGAGCGGCGGCGACGCGTAGTCGCCCAGGCGGAGGCGACCAGTCGTCGTCAGGAGGTCGTCCATCTGAATCGGGTCACGACCGCCAGCGTTCTGTCATCATCGATTGCGCATGAACTCAATCAGCCGCTCGGAGCGATCTTGAGCAATACCGAGGCCGCGCAGATGTTGCTCAAGGCTAATCCACTTGATCTGGCCCAGCTCGGCGAAATACTCTCCGATATCGTCCGGGATGAGCAACGCGCCAGCGACATCATCAGCGGCCTGCGGAATCTGCTCAACAACACAGCGGAAGCCGATCTGCGGACGCTCGATTTGAACGACACCGTGCGCGACATCGTCAAGATTGTGTCTCCTGAAGTCACGAGGCGGAGAGTGTTATTGCGCACCATACTGGCACCGGAGCCATTGCGGGTACGCTGTGATCCGATTCATCTGCAGCAAGTCATCATCAACCTTGTGATGAATGGCGTGGACGCGATGGAGGGAGTGGCCAGCCCGCACAATCTGACGATCCGAACGGCCCGGGCGGATGCCGACGGAATCGAAGTCCAAGTATCCGACTCCGGCCCCGGTATTCCCAATGACAAGCTGGCAAGCATCTTCGATGCGTTCGTCACAACAAAGTCGCATGGGACCGGGCTGGGTCTCCCAATCGCGCGAACGATACTTGAGAGCTACGGAGGCGAGCTCTGGGCCAAGAACGGTAGTCGAGGTGCGGTGTTCTCGTTTAGGCTTCCGCTGGCCAGGACTTGAGCGAACGACGAGCGATCGCGCTCACGGAGCCCGATGAATCCTAAAAACTAAATTGCGATTTCAATGGTATAAGAGTTCGCAGTTTTGTTCTGAATGGCGGCCAACCTCACAAAAACCTGGACGCCGCAGGTTTAAATCCTGCCCCCGCAACCATTCCACGCCACGACAGTCGCATCTGCGATCCTGTACGGTGGGTCACGATTTGGAGCATGCAAGTACAAATTGCGCGAAGGACCATCCAGTAGCACGACATCGCCTTCGTCCCCGGCCTGAACGAGGACCTGGCGGCAACCGCGGTCTAGGGCAGCCAGCAGGTCGGCCTGTTTCCCGGCGCCAAGGTCGATGGCGTGTTCGGCATCTGGTACGGGAAGGGGCCGGGCGTCGATCGCTCGGTCGATGCGCTCAAGTATGCCAACGCGACCGGCACCTCGCTCAATGGCGGCGTGCTGGCGCTCGCCGGCGACGATCACGGCTGCCAGTCCTCGACGCTGGCACATCAGAGCGAGCAGGTGTTCGCGGCGGCGCTGATCCCCGTGATCAATCCCGCCACGCTCCAGGACTATCTCGATCTCGGCCTCTATGGCTTTGCGCTGTCGCGCTTCTCCGGCTGCTGGGTCGGCTTCATGACCATTGGCCCATCTGAAGGGCACGTCTGCAAGCTGACATAGCTTGGCGTCCCCCCGATGCTCTCCTGCGAGATGCAGTTCGCCCGGCTCGGCGCTGGGAATTTTGACCACTGGCCTCCCAGTTGTTGGCGCGCTTTCTGTTCGTCACTGATGCATCTTTTTAGCGATTGATCGACCGAGAGCCCGGCAGTGGCCGCCACATCGAGCTTGCAGCTCCGGGCGATGTCGAACCTCGGAACTCCATCTGCGACCGGAATGACCAATTGCCAACCCAACACGATCATCGAAACGCCGAGAGGCATGATGTTTCTCTTCATAAGGCGCGATAGAGCGAGAGCCAATGCGCAGCTTGCGCCAATTTGGACCCATTGCAGAGCCGCCGCCTATGCAAAAACCGACAGGGGGAGCGCCGATCAGGCCGATTCTGCGGCGTCTAGAGCACGCCCTTGGCTAATAATTCTCCTTAGCGACCGCCATGAACGCGAGAGGACTGCCATCGCTGAACGGTCTGGAGCAAAGTACGGCAGAGGTCCGTCCGTTCTCTTTTTTGAACGAAGGATCGAAAAGGACCGCGCGAGAGTTGAGAAATTCTGTGGGACTTTGGCTATCGCGTGCGTGTGAAGAGCGGCTGCGCGACCGCCGCCGACCACAGGGTGGCGACGCTTCGGCGAGCACGGGTTGAGCTCAAGAAAGATCGCCGCGGACCCGGACCGCGGCCTATTGCGGATTCCATTTGCCGCGAAACTCTCTCGGCGTAACTCCGGAAAAGCGTCGGAAAGCGCGCGTGAAATGCGCAGGGTCGGTGTAGCCCGAGGAAAATGCGACATCGATAATCTTGGCATTCGTGTCGCGCAGAAGTTTAGCGGAATTTTCAAAGCGGACCCCGTCGAGCAGGTCAGAATATGTAACGCCGGCGCTTGATAGCTTACGCTGAAAGCTCCTGATGCTGATGCCGGCGATCTCCGCGATTTCCGCGATCGTTGGAACTCTATCGTCCAGGTAGGATGGTAGCATCAGTTTGACTGCGGAGACGATTTCGTGGCCGGACGGCCCAACGTCGTCGTTATATGAAGGCGCCCGCGTCTCGCTTGCGAGATTGGGGAGATCGAGGAAGGAAGCGGGAATATCGATCCACGAGGAATTCTGACCCGAAATGAAGCGGGTATTTTGCCAGAACGACCGGGTCTCAAGGCTCGGTTCGTAGCGGGCTTCGAAGGCCATCGTCGCCGGTACCCAGTCGGGGCCGGAAAATTGCCTTACGATATTCATCATGTAAACGTTCTGAAGCCACTGCGAATGCTCAAGATGCGGCATCCTGGCCGTGCCCGCGACCTTGCTGCAAATCCTTACGTGATTGTCGTTGCGCTCCAGCCACACGCTCACAGTCGTGTCTTCAAGCGACGCCCATTTGCACAGTTGCTGTAAGGCAATGAACAGTGTCGGCGAGAAGCCGATGATGACGCGCATTTTTTCGCTCAGGTGACAGAATTGCAGCCGGCGCGCGGCTTGAAATCCAATGTCTGTGATGCCTTGCGATCGCTGTGCGGCTTCCGCGAAACGTAGGGCCAGCAGGATTGGGATATAGTGCTCGGGCTTTTCCTCCAGAGAAGCGGGAAGGCGAAACTTGGTCAGCAATGCCTCCGTTGGAGCACCGATCTCATTACAAATGTGAGCGACAGGAATAATGAATTGGCAACGAGTTAGAGGAAGTACGGTCATTTTTTCGGTTCTCGCGCAAATATTGATTTTATTTAGTGATGATTTCACACGTTTCCGGCGCGGCCTGGCTGAATTGCCGGAAGCTTAATGGCTCCCGGTTGGCGTGTATTGCAAAAAATTTACCCGCTGCATTGGGCGAAGAGGCTTGGCTGGCCAATTGGGTGCCAGCGCGCTTCGGCTTTAACTTGGCGGCTTATGGCAAGACCTCCGGCGTTTCTCCCACTATGCTCCAGCAAATGGAGGGTTAGACGAGGCGTCTCGGCTCTCCACCACATGTCTTCGGTCCCATGAAGCCTGTTCACATCCCTTCCCGATATTCGGTGCGGGCGGCGATCGCTGCCTCACTGCGTCATGGTGACGCAGCGCTTCAACGCACCGCATTCCAATTAGGGATGAGCCCGCGCTCGTTGCAGCGGCATCTCGCTGGAATGGGCACCAGCTACAGCGACATGATTGCGGAAGTGCGCCTCGATACGGCCTGCTACCTGCTTCTGGAATCCAACAAACGCATATCCGAGATCGCCCGGCGCCTCGGTTATGCGGGAACAAGCAGCTTCAGCCGTGTCTTTATGCGTTTGACAGAAATACAGCCCGTGATCTATCGGCGGCAGCACGCTGTTCAAGGAAATGACGAGTGCCGACCCGGGAAGGAGCCGCATACGGGCGATCAGCAGAAGCCATCGCGATTGGCGCGAAATGGCAAGACATCTTCGCCGCCAGGCGGGAGTAACGTCACACCCTCTCGACAAGGGAAAAGACAGCGCTCTGACGGCACTGACTGAAGAACGTTGGCGTTAGCCTGCCACCCGCGACCGACAGGACCAACGATGTTCATCATTCTCGTCTGATTTGGCTGGCATTTTCAAAGTTCAAGTTGATACGCCTGACCTAGTCGTCCGGAATCGTCGCTGCCCTTGCTGGCATTGCCATTCTCGCCGTCTTCATGGCGATGCTGAACTATCTCACCCCCAACGGGCGGGTCGTGGTCGCATCACGCGTCGTGGAAGTGACGCCGAACGTCAGAGGTGAGGTGATTGCAATCCAGGTCAAGCCAAACGTGCCGGTGAAGGCCGACGCGATCCTGTTCGAAATCGACCCGGCGCCGTTTCGATACAAGGTTCGTCAGCCTGAAGCCGCACTAGTCGCCGCTCAGCATCAGGCCGAGGTGCTGAAGGCGAATTACGATCAGGCCGATGCCAATGTGGCGGGTCTTGAAAGGCAGGTCTCGTTTCATGAAAAGAGGTTGACGATATCGCGTCCTTGACAAACAGCGGAGCCGCCACGTCGTTTCGTGAACAGGACACGCGCGAACAGCTCGATATTGCGATTGCTCAGTTGCAGTCCGCAAAGGCGCAACAGTAGGGCGCGAGGGTCTCGCTCGAATCGTCGATCGGCGGCGTCAACACCACCGTACTGCAGACTAGCGCACAGTTCGATGATGCAAAATGGGAGCTTGAGCAGACGACGATCAAGGCGCCGTCGGACGGCTATGCCGGCGTCGTGGCGCTCGCGGTTGGTGCTCGCGCCTTGCAGGCGCGTGCGGCGATGTCCTTTATCATAGAGTCGGACGCATTGTCGGTGTGTTTTCACAGAATGGCTTTTGCACCATCAAGCCCGGCGCACGGGTCAAACTCGTTTTCGACAATGACCCGGGACGCATTTACGAGGCCAGGATCACGGAGATTCCGGAGGGCGTCGGGCAGGGTCAGATTGCGGTATCAGGGACGCTCGCTCGTGTCGGATCAATCGGCGGTGCGAGCGCATATCCCGCGGTGATTTCGATTCCAGCGAATGTAGACCGCTCCGTCTTGCGGCTCGGTACATCGGGCACTGCCACGGTGTTCGCCGAAAATGCGGGACCCATCGGGCTCATTGCCCTTATCGTGCTCTGGATCCAGTCGTACACGGCTTATCTGTAAGGATTCGATCCGATAGCCGTATGCGAGGGAGTGGGTGTGTCCGGCAACCGGAGATGCAGCGTCGGGTATAGCTTCCGCCCGTCAAGCCCGATCGGCGGGCAGCCGTGCTCCGGCGATCCAAAAGCGTGCAACCCGCGTCACCTTATCGAGCGCATGTCTTGCCGTCTCGACGATTTCACCGGCTTCGCGATCCGACAGCGAGAATTAGCGAAGGTCGGCGACCATTGGCGTGAAATGGCAAGACATTCTCCTCGGTTGCGATGAAATAGCTGGACGAAAACCACTCCCGGTGCTCACCGGATGCCAGCACGATCGTCTGGGTTGGGGCGGAGAGCACGATACGGAGACCCGGCAGCCGAGGTGCCCCGTTCGAGGGACGACGTCGGTTTGCCGCCGTACGGAGAGGATACAGAAAGGTGAACCAATGACAATACTGCGTGCCGCTGTTCTCGCCATCGCCGCCGCTGGCATGGCGTGTGTGCCGACGATCCTTTCCGCTCAATCGGCAGCCGAACCGAAGCCGCACATACCGTTGGAGAAATCCATCGGACAGTCGAGGCCCGAGGTCGTTCCGTCCTTGTTTGTTCTCAACTCTAGGGGCGCCGTCCTGAAGGACGGAAAGCTGGTTCTGGCCGGAGTTGCTCCAAATGCTATCGTATTCGCGGATCGTCCTGTGCGGGCCGCCGGACATGATCTGACGGCGCGGATCGTCGAGGATTGGGGCAACGGCAGCGACAATTTCGCAAAGGATCCGCCGAACGCTACGGTGTCCGGATTCAAGAAGGACGGATCGGCCGTCCTCGACGCGGTGGTTGTGCTGAAGTCGCCGAAGCTCGAAGGAGACAGGCTGACTTTCGATGTCGATGTGCTCGAAGGTGATCTGGCGGGAGCCGATGGACCGGCATCGGTCTTCATCGACATCATTGGTCGGCCGCTGACGCCGCTGTCGTTCGCTGGTGTTGCCCGCAGAACGGCCTGGCGCGGCGCTTACTATCGCGGAGCTGCTGTTGCGGGGGCGGCGGCTGTCGGAGCGGCTGCTGTGGCCTATCCTTATTACTACGCGCCTCGCTGTGGCTATTACCCCTATCCGCCTTGCTACTAGGCTTCCGCGCGAAAGTTCGAACAACCTTATGGCATGAGTAGACGGCGGGCGGTTGCGGTCATGAGCATATGGCAAACTACTCGTTCCTCGCACTCGGGTCTACCGCGAGCGCGGATCTGCCGTCTGGTCATGAGCACGCCCGCCGACCCCACGCAGGATCGGGCGCGGAGGCCGCGGTCAATGTGTCGGTCGGCATATCTCGAAGGTGCGATGGACTCCCTGACTTCCGAATGCGTTTCGATTCAATAACTCAATAGAACAACAAGGAGTACGGCAAATGTTGACGAAGCGAGATCTACTTCGCTCCACCGCGGCGATCGCCGCCGGCGCCGCGATTGCGAGGCCAAGCCTCCTGATGGCGCAGAGCTACCCTGGCATTATCGAGGCCAAGGACATCGCTGAGGCCGGCTTCATCTACGGCCTGCCGATCGTGATGAACTACGGCATCATGTACGAATACGCCATCGATCGGAACTCGGGGCAGTTCAAAGCGCCGTTCAACCAAATCAAGAACGAACCCAACGTTTACACCTACAAGGACACGGCAATCGTCACGCCGAACAGCGACACGCCTTATTCCTTCGTCTGGATGGATTTGCGGGCGGAGCCGGTGGTGCTCTCGGTGCCGGCGATCGATCCGAAGCGCTACTACTCGGTCATGCTCTGTGACGGCAACACCTACAATTACGGCTATATCGGCACCCGAGCCACAGGGAGCGATGCCGGCGACTACATGGTGGTCGGGCCCGACTGGAAGGGTGATACTCCGGCGGGCATCAAGCAGGTGTTTCGCTCGAGCACACAGTTTTCCCTCGCGGGCTATCGCACCCAGCTCTTTGGCCTGGATGATCTCGACAACGTCAAGAAGGTGCAGGCCGGCTACAAGGTGCAGATGCTCTCAGCCTATCTGAAGCAGACGCCGCCAGCGGCCGCACCAACCATCGAATTCCCCAAGATCGACAAGGAACTCGTGAAGACCAACTTTTTCGATTATCTCGACTTCGCGCTGCAATTCGCGCCGGCGCAGGGCAATGAGAAGGAGATACGCGCCAAGCTGGCTCGCATCGGCGTTGGTCCTGGGAAGAGCTTCAACTTCAAGGACCTGCCAGTGGAGCATAAGCTGGAGTTCGGCCTCGGCATGAAGGAGGGCCAGCGAAAGGTCGACGAGGCTGTCGCCGATGCCGGCAAGGCGATCAATGGCTGGCGGGTTAGCGGTCTTCCGGGAGATAGCGCCCACTACAATGGCGACTGGTTGAAGCGTGCTGTTGCCGCCCAGGCCGGCATTTACGGCAATGACCCGGCGGAAGCGACCTATCCGTTCACGCGCGTTGACAGCGACGGCCAGACGCTTGACGGCAGCCAGCACAATTACACGCTGACCTTCCCGGCGGGACAACTGCCGCCGGTGAACTCCTTCTGGTCAGTGACGATGTACGACGGCAAGAGCCAACTCCTGGTCAAGAACCCGATCAATCGCTACCTCATCAACTCTCCAATGTTGCCGGCGATGAAAAAGGACGCGGACGGCTCTCTGACGCTGTACATTCAAAAAGACAGCCCTGGCGCGGACAAGGAAGCAAATTGGCTTCCGGCGCCGGCTGACAAAATCTATCTCGTGATGCGCCTGTACTGGCCTAAGCCCACGCCACCTTCGATTCTGCCGCCCGGCAACGGCACCTGGCAGCCGCCTGCTATCAAGCGTGTTTGATGGCATCTGGACCAGTCATGCGGCCCTGAAGATCGCTTGAGCGCGAGAACTCGTGCCGGCCGCTTTTGGCCGACGCGAGTCCGAGCGTGACTCACGGTCGCTTACGCAGATAGCGAAGGATATGTCGGAATTCAGACGCTGACCTGCGCTCAGCTTGCCGGCACCTTTTAGGAAGATGCGAAGTTGCTCACCACGTGAGACAGCGGCGGATACGACGGTCTCGCGCGTACGTGCGCGCGGAGCTTGGTGTCGGGATGAAGCCGTACGCGGGTCTGTAGAAGCCGAATGGGAGGATTTTTCCGTTGGGGGCTGCTAGCGACGCACCATTACATAGTCTTAGCTTTGACGAATATTCTGACACGGTTATTGGGGCGACGGAGAATTTCCTGCTGACGGCTCCCAGTCAGGCCTGTTGGTCGGTGGGTCATTGCAAATTGGGTTCGATCGTCTTGCAATTTGGCGTGGAGGGAGGCTCCAAGATTCTGCACGGCGTTTCGCGTCCGGATGCTCTGAACTTCATTTTCCAGGACGAGAAGATTGCCGATCGCTTGATCTTTGACGGTCAAATCCTTCGGCCTCAGGACTTCGTGGTGCTTCCGCCTGGGAGCGAGTTTACGTTCGCTTCGTGCGGCATCCATCGTTGGATGTCGATTTCGATGCCTGTTGGGCTCTTTGAGAGATTTGCTACCGAGACCGGCAGAAAGCATCTTGCATGGGTCGAGAAAGAAAAGCGCGTCATTTCGGCCCCGGAGCAATTGCTCAAATGCTTGACCGCGGCAGCCGCGAGCACCGCCGTGCTCATCGACGAGAAGCAAACATCGACGCTCCATGGATTTAGCACTGCCCGTCTACTAAACGCATTGATCACCGCAATTGCGGGCTTGGATAACGACATCTGTCTCCCAACTGAAAAGTCACGACTGTCCAGCGACACCGTGACAAAAGCGTTGAAGTATGCCCGTGGTCAGAAATGGGAAAGGCTTCAGGTTGCCGACCTGGCCCTCGCGGCTCACGTAACGAGCCGGACGCTGTTGAGGACGTTCCGGCAACAGCTGGGCGTTGGACCGGCAAGCTATCTCAAGCTCCGTCAACTCAACATGGTCCGCCGTGCACTCCGCGGAAAATGTGAGCCGTCAAGTAGGATTACAAACATCATGAGCGAATACGGCGTTACTGAATTTGGTCGTTTTGCCTCGGAATACAAAGCCCTTTTTGGAGAGCGCCCATCGGAGACGGTGGCGAGGCGGGCGCAAAGAGCGCGATGAAGCGATGCGCTTCAGCCGGCGCCGTCAGCTGCAATGCGCAGATTCGCCAACTGCAATTCGCGTCTCCGAGCGCGCCGAGAAGAAACGCGGAGGCGAACGCCTGCGCAATGGCAGAAGCGTCACGCTGCAGTGTGCCGAATTTGCAACGGGCCAACTTCTTCCGACGGGTTGTCGGATTTTACATAGCGACCGGGAGTTGACCAAAATACTTTTTGGTACAGGCCATCGAACTTGTGGCCGATGTGTTTCCAGAGGATTTTGAAATGAGAAAGATCGTACTCACGGCTGCTGCATTCAGTGCATTCGTAGCTCCCGCGTTCGCTGCCGACCTGCCGCAGCGGCCTTACGCCCCGGTCAAGGCCCCGTTGATGGCTGCGGTCTACGACTGGACCGGATTCTATATCGGCGGTAACGGCGGCTATGGCTCTAGCCGCAATTGCTGGGGTGTCGTACCGGCAGGTGGCTTGGTCATTCCCGATGGTTGCCACAGTCAGTCTGGAGGCGTCATCGGTGGACAGCTGGGGTACCGTTGGCAGGCCGGCCAGTTTGTGTTCGGTTTGGAAGGCCAGGGCGACTGGGCAAATATGCGCAGCTCGCACGTGAGCGTTGTCAATCCGCTTCTCACCGATTCTTCCAAGGTCACCAGCCTGGGCCTTTTCACCGGCCAGATTGGCTACGCCTGGAACGCGGCGCTGCTGTACTTGAAAGGCGGCGCGGCGGTGACGGACAACAACCTTCTTCAAGCGACTACGTTTGGTGGCGTTGGCCTGAACTATGCGACCTCAACCCGTTGGGGCGGTGCCATCGGCGCAGGGTTTGAATACGGCTTCACCCCGAACTGGTCGGCCGCCATTGAATACGATCGCTTGATCATGGGTAACGCCAACAATTCCTTCTCGGTACCGGCAGGCGCTGCTGCCGTGGTCAATCAGGCCAGCCAAGACGTGGATCTGATCACCGTGCGCGTGAACTACAAATTCGGTGGACCCGCGGTTGCGGCATACTGATCTTTGCTAGCTAACGCAAAGGCTGGCTTAACGGCCGGCCCTCGTTGGCCTCCCGACCATTTGAGGCGAAATTTTCGTGATGGATGACATGAAGAAACTTATCATTGGAGCAGCATTTTCTGCCGTCAGTTCTATCTGCGCCTTTGCGGCAGACCTTCCCGTGCAGAGCTACAAGAGCGCGCCGGTGGCGGCCCAGGTCTATAATTGGACCGGCCTTTATGTCGGTGTGAACGGCGGTTACGGTTGGGGCACGCAAGATCCGCTTACGCTCGTCTCTGGCAGGTTCGACCGCGCAAGCTTCGATGCCAGTGGCGGGATGTTCGGCGGCACCATGGGTGCCCAAATCCAGCAGGGATATGTGGTGATCGGCCTTGAGGGCGATCTCGATTGGGCAAACGTGAAGGGCAGCGGCATCATAAGTCCAGCTATCGCTGGCATCGGGCAGGGCATCACACTCAATATAGCGTCCAACATCAGCGCCGTTGGAACGGCTCGGGCGCGCGTCGGCGTCGCCGTCAACAATATGCTTTTGTATGTCACCGGTGGTGCGGCTTTCGTGAAATCGAGCGCGAACGGCACCTCAATTGCCGGCGTTCCATGTGGTACGCTCGGCGTATTTCCGAATTGCGCAGCCTCGGCCTGGCGTCCTGGCATCGTTGCCGGCTTGGGTATCGAATATGGCTTCACGCCGAACTGGTCGCTGAAGGGTGAATATCTTTACACCCAGGTGGTCGGCACGGGCGCAAGCACTGACAAGCTCAACACCTTCCGCGGCGGCATCAACTATCGATTTTGAAACAGAAGATGCGGGGTAGGACGTTACCATGAATCTTAAAGCGTTGGCTCTTTGTGCAACGTTGGTTGCATTTACCGGTCCTGCTTCGGCCCAGACGCCGACATGGACCCAGACAGGCATGCTCAGTTGCAAGCTTAACCCGAGCATCGGATTCTTTATCGCCGGCCACCAGTCGATGGAGTGCCGCTTCGTGCCGTCGATGCCCGGTCCCCCGCAGTTTTACGAAGGCGCGCTCAACACTGTGGGAATTGATATTGGGATAATCGGCGGCGGCGCCTTGGCGTGGGGCGTTCTGGCGCCTACCGCCGGCGTTCCCGCCGGCGCTCTGGCTGGCACCTATGTTGGCGCAAGCGGTGATGTGGCGTTGGGACTTGGCGTTGGAGCAAATGTTCTGGTCGGCGGATCCAACAGAAGCTTCGCGTTGCAACCGGTATCAGTCGAGGGCTCGGTCGCGCTGGATGTCACGCTTGGTCTGTCCGCACTTCAATTGAGATGGGTTCCTTGAGCCAGTGCACCTGGCCACGCAGAACACAGTTCGGGTTATGCAAGGGCAAGAAACCAGAGGGTTTAGAATGCGACTTTACTTCGTTCTCGCAACGGCTGCGACAATTGCCTGCTCCAGCGCCTCGGCCCAGACGCCGCTTTCGGCCTATGTCGACAGCAACGGCTTCATCGATGTGCAAAAACTGACATGCGCCCAACTTGCGGGTACCTACCAGGAAGACGCGGACGCCCTGACGTCCTGGTATAGCGGTTGGTACAACGGCCTGGCCAAGAAGCACTACCTGGATCTCAGGAAAGGAAAGGTCGTGGAGCACGAGGTGATCGAGTACTGCAAGGCAAATCAGGACAAGCTCATTATCGAAGCCATCGCTGTGGTATTCAAGGATGAGCGGGCGAAACTGGGAATTCGAATGAAGGCCGATTGAGACAACAGCGCCATTCGTCAGGCCTTGGTGCTCGATGATGGGAAACCAGCGGATGTTGTCCATTGCGAAGCGCCGCGGGACGCCGACGGGCGCGCTTGCGGGCGAATATGTCGGTGCCCGCGGCGGCATCTCCCTCGGTGTGGGTGTTGGCGGCAACGTGCTGTTTGGTGGTTCAAACCGCGCCGTCGCACTGCAGTGGCTCTCGGTGGAGCGGCAGGCGGACATCAATGTTTCCTTAAGGGGTATCTGATGCCTGCGCTCGTACGGTGATGCCATGAGCACCCTCGATGGCTCAGGATATTGATTGTCGGAGCGGCCACGGCCGCGGCGATCGGCAGCAGATGGTTCGCGTATCGCTACTTCGCGAAGCCTGTTGTGCTCACCGTGGCCGCCGGGTCGGCCGATGGCGAGTCGCTGGCGCTGATCTCGGCGATATCAGCGCGGCTGTCGGCGTCGAACGCGCATGTCCGGTTGAAGGTCAGCGATGCCGGAAGTTCAGCGAAGGCCGCCGAACTGCTGGCGGCCGGGAAGGCCGATCTTGCAATCGTTCGAGGCGACACCAGAGGTCTGGCAGATGCGCGCAGCGTTCTGCTCCTGACCCATGGGGTGGTCTGGATCGTGACGCCCGCGGCCGTCAGCGCCGACAGCCTCGGTGATCTGCACGACATGACCATTGGCGTCGTCGGCGGCGCCATCAACGCTCCGACAGTTGAGGCCCTCAAGCAGGTGTATCAATTCGACCGCGCCAAGGTCACCTTTCAGAATGTTGCCATCAACGACGCCGCGGCGTCGCTCGCGTCAGGAAAAGTTCACGCCTTGCTGGTCGTGATTCCCTTGACCGAAAATACCTCGCCAAAGTCAGGCAATTCTTGCATCAGGAAAGCGGCAAAGGGCCGGCGCCAAAACTGATCGAAATCGCGTCGGCCAGCGCAATCGCCAACGTCGCGCAGCAATACGAGAGCTATGACATCCCGAAGGGCACCCTGCGGGGCGCTCCGCCGGTTCCCTCCGATGACTTGACGTGGCTGCGCTTGTCGTACTTTCTCGTCGCCAATAAGTCAGTCAATGCCGACGCCATTACCGATCTGGCGCAGTCGCTGGTCGATGCAAAACGGGATCAGCTATCACAGTTACCGATATTGGCCCAGGCTGCGGCGCCGAGCACGGATGCGGATGCATTGATCCCGATCCACCCGGGAGCTGCGACCTACTACAATGGCAACCATCCTCGTGCCGCCTGGCGTTTCGCCCGCTCGGGCAGCGGACCGCAAAGTATGCTGTAGCCGCTTTACGAGCTTGGCAACGAAATCAGGATGGCGAAGAGCGAGGCCGAACTGGACCAAATCGAGCGGAGAATTGACGGCATCCGGGCGGTGCCGGCACGTCACCTTAGGGCAGCCGGACAGCGCGGCCGATACGTGCTCTCGTCGTACGGCTCACCATTGTCCTCGTTGACGACGAGTTCGAACGGGACCGCCTCAAGCTGAAGACGTAACTTGACTTCCTTATAGAGCCTCGCCTCGGCGGGAAATCGATATTGAGATCACCGGAAATCGTCCAACGCGCCTTCTGGTCAACGTATTTTACAACCCGGGCGCAGAGGGCGCGAAGTTCGACTATGGATATCGGGGGACACCGGTAGCTTTACCATTGGGTTTCGATGCGTCCCATGAAGTTGCACGTCAACACGTGGCCGACTCGCTCTCGGGATCTCGCCGGTCGGTTATCGGTCAGCGCACTACCCGCGTCTGCGATTGTGCGCGATATTGCTATCGATGCATTCAAAACGGACGTGTAGGCCGTGTCAGGTTTGCGCTGCCCACGACAGGACTGTCTCCAAGCTGATTCATAACTGAAGTGCCGTGCTTCCCATGTTCGCGTTTGGCTTGGCAACGAAATCTGCCGCAGACGTCATCTCGGGCGCACTAAGCTGCATCTGAAGGAATCGCCCGGTCGGCTCCAGGGAGGCAAGACGGATGGCCTGAGCGATGACGAGGGCTCCGGCCGCTGCCCCGACAAAGGGCACTGACGTGCTAGTCTCAGCGAAGCTGACGATCCCACGCCGGCCAATCTGCTTTTCGAGATCCTATTCAAAGCACTTAAGGCCATGTCAGCGGCGGGACGGATTTCAGCCTGGTTTTGGGAACATGAGCATACGCTTAGCATCTACGATGAGTTTGCCGGATTGAAAAAAGGCCGGTGTCTCGGACACCGAGCGCTTCCGACTTCAATTGCCGACAAAATCCACGAGCCCGTGCCCGGCCTCGAAAGAATTTCTTCTGTCGTGGCAACACGCGATTGAAGACTCTAGGGGGCGTTTATGCGCATGGGTACGCAATACTGTCGCTTGATAACAGTCCTGTTCGGCAAGGTATTTTCCAGAATGTCGATCGGCATTCCGCGGAGGTGCACTCGGAAATCATTGATTGAATTCCCGTCGCGGCGACCCATGGGCGCGACCTGTGGTCGAGCGAACGTCACATCGATCAACGCTCAACGAACAGAAATAATTGATTTGGCGTCGAGAGGCCCTTGTCAGCTTCCGCAAAACTCGTCTTGATGCAGGTAATCGGATTTATCGATAACTTACGGAAACTTTGGAGCCGGGCAGCGAGAGCGTCGGCCGGCGGCAGAAATACTCAAGTTGCAGAATCTTTTCGCAATACGAATTGATGCCGCCAACGGCATGCGAATTTGGACGCCGAGGCGCTGACCAGACATGGAATTGGGATCGGGGACCAACGATGCGGCAAACCATCCTATCCGTTGCGCTGGAAGTGAATCCGGAAAGTGCCGAAAAGCTTTCGCTCATCATTGAGAAGCTGAAGCAGGATGAGGAGAATCCCGGCCAGGGCATGGCTCAGTCCTACGATGGCCTGAAGACAGGCGTGCCGCTGCTTCATTTCATGTCGATGTCGGTGTTTCTCAGCACGGACTACGATCCAATCTTTTTCATTGAGGCGAATTTCGATGGCGAGCCCGGCCCTTTTTGGGCTCAATTTGAAGCCAGGCTAGGCCCGTATCTCCGGCCGATGCTACGCTGCTGCAAGCGCCCGGGAGACAGCGACGGCGTGCTCTACGACGCCGTTACGGCCGATCAATCGCGATATCCGATCGCCCCTTACCTCGAAAGGCGAACCCTGACGCCGAGCGCTTTTCATGAAGGCAATCGGGGGCTGGGGAGAGACCGGATATTGCGGGAAGGCGAACTCTTCCTGGCTACCCAAGCTGAGTTTGCAGCGGCCGACGCGGCAGCGGCCAACCCGTACCGCGGGGTTCCCGCGCAGCAAATCCACCAGAAACTGCGCGAAGCGATGCTGTTGCAATTTCCGTGGCTCGGTACGCCCGCTCCGGTGAGGGTCTCCTGGGCCGACTGGATGATGGATATGGCGCGGCTGCTTGTCTTCGTTCTTGTGGCGCTGTTTTGTCTTTCGATTCCGGGATTGGCGGTCGCGCCGATCACACCGCCGCATCGCTTTTATGGCCTGCTCGCAGTCGCGATCGCGGTCGTGGGTGTCTGGCTCTGGCGCATCGGGGCGCCGCTGGCGGGCAAGGGCGCTCCGGCTCCTTCGGGCGGGCTGACACCCAGCAGCCTCTCGACTCAGAACAAGGTCACATCGCTGGCCAATCCGGCCGGCTTGGCCTTTTGGGTTCTGGTGATGTTGGTGCTGTATCTTTTTGTCGCCACCTGCGCCTTGTCGCTGCTTGCCGTTCCGGTCACTGGGCTCGACTTCAGCGCGGTCTGGTGGCCGACCTTCGGCGTCGTCAAGCTTGGGCTCGTCAGTGTTGTCTTCACAATGTTGGCGATCGTGCTTTGGCTGCGCCTGCTCGAACGGCGCGATTCGTCCCAGGATGCTCCTTCAATCGATCAGCGCGAATTACGGCAGATGACGCATCGCGAGGACTGGATTCCGCAAAATCACATGGGAAGTCTTGTGCTGGTCAAACCCGGCGTGCTCCGCATGGCGCTTCTTCGGGCGGGGCATCTTGGCTTGGGCCTGCTCATCAGGGTGGCGGCGACCGACGGTTATCTCGGCAGCATGCGCACGATTCACTTTGCCCATTGGGCATTCCTGAACAACGGCAGCCGCCTGCTGTTCTTCAGCAATTTCGATCACGGCTGGGACAGCTATCTAGACGATTTTATCGAGAAGGCGCATGGCGGCCTGACCCTGTCGTGGGGCAGCGGGGTGGGCTTTCCACCAACCCGCTTTCTGGTGCTCGATGGCGCCAGCCACGGCCGTCACTTCAAAGCCTGGGCGCGGCACTCCATGGCGGTCAGCCGATTCTGGTTCAGCGCCTACAAGGACCTCACGGTCGATCAGATCGAGCGTAACACCCGCATCGCCGACGGCCTGCGGAAAACCTCGTTGAAACCAGAAGAGGCAATGGCATGGGCGCTGGATCTGTGACGAATTCGAGCAACACGGCGCCGAGCTGGAAGCTCGCATCCCCGCATGACGTGCAGACGCAGGGCATCGTTGTCAGCGGCTTTGGTTCTCTGCCTGCCGCGCAGGCGCTGTTTCTGGAGTTCGGCTCGAAGCCAGCTGCCGGCGGCGCAGCTCAGGGGCCAGCCGGCTCCTGGCTGCAGGCGTTGATGGGCGTTGCGCCGATCACCGATGCGGACAAGGCCGACAAACGTGCGGCATGCATCGCATTCACCTGGACGGGCTTGCAAAAGCTGGGACTTCCAGAGGCCGGACTGGCGAGTTTCTCGGCACCGTTCAGCGAGGGTATGTATCAGGAAGACCGGTTACGCCGCCTGGGCGACAAGATTAATGACACCTGGCAAGCGACCGTCATCGATGGCGGGCCATTGTGGAGCGCCAACATTCCAGCGCGGAAGAACCTTGTGGCTCAACCGAAGGGAAGTCCGCTCGGCAATGTCGGTGGCAGCCCCGAGGGCGAAGAGCGCCAGGTAAAAACCGCAACCACAGTGCACGTGTTGTTGCTGCTGTACGATATCGATGAGACCGCCGTCACCGCGTGGGCCAGCGCGGTCGAACAGGCGCTGGCTCCCTGGAGCGTCAGGATCGTACACCGGCTGTTGCTTGACCTCCGATTAGATCAGGACAATGTCGGCCGGGAGCATTTCGGTTTCGCGGACGGAATATCCCAGCCGCTGCCTTACGAAAACGTTGGCTCCGGCGACGCAACGGTTTTGGTCGATAGCCGGCCCGCGCCGCAGGACTACTGGAACGGCGTCCCGCTAGGCGACATCCTGATCGGTCACAACGACGTGCATAACGAGAAGAGCCCCGGGCCGGTCATACCTGACAGCGAAGACGGAAAGGGGCGCGCCGCGGGCCTTACGGCCGCAGGGGCGCCGGAGGGACTGCTGAATTTCGGGCTCAACGGCAGCTACATGGTGGTCCGCGAGCTTCGACAAAACGTTGCGGGGTTCTGGAAATCCCTCATGGACGAGGCCGAAAGGATCTCGCGGCAAGATCCGTCCGCAAAGCCTGTCTCTGACTTGTGGCTGGCCGAGCGAGTGATCGGCCGAAGTATCGACGGCCATTTGCTTTGCCCCGACGGCAAATTCTTGCCGGTGGACCAGTTCAATTTTCCGCAAAACGATTTCCTGTTCAAGAAAACCGATCCGCAAGGGTTTGGCTGCCCGCTCGGATCGCATGTCCGCCGGGCCAACCCGCGTGACAGCTTGGCAAAGGATATGGCGTCGGTTCAGACCTTGCTCGATGCCGCCAATAATCACCGGATACTCCGGCGCGGTCGCAAATACGGCAGCACGATCCAACAGCGCGACCAGGACGACCATGTAGAGCGCGGGCTGCTCTTCATGTGCCTGAACTCCGACATCGCCCGGCAATTCGAATTTATCCAGCAGCGATGGCTTCTCAATCGTAACTTCTCGACACTATTCGACGAAACCGACCCGTTGATCGGCCCAAAGGGTCCTTTCACCGTCAATGAACAGCCATTGCGGAAGATCGTGGACGTCGAAACCTACATCCAGTGCGCCGGGGGCGATTATTTCTTTTTGCCAAGCATTCCGGCACTCAACTATCTGGCCACGATATGAACACGACAGCCTCCCCGGACGTTCTGCGTCCCGCCGCGCGAGGACTGAAGGCCGCGATTATGGCCTGGATCGTGGAGCAGTTGCCGCTTGTGTTCCGGATCCTGCGTACCGTTCGTCCGATACTGCGGATAGGCAATAGCTTTGTCGTCACACGCTATGACGACGTGCGCGAAACATTCCTCAACGATGCGGCGTTCCGCGTCCCTTATGCCGGGAAGCTCGACGTCATCATGGGACACCAGCCGTTCTTTCTTCGCATGGACGATACGCCGGAATATCGCCGCGACACCGGCGCGATGCGAAAGGTAGTGCAGGCTGCCGACATTCCGCAGCGTCTCGTTCCCGAGGTGGAGCGGCTCGGTGAAATGATCGTCACCGAATCGAATGGGAGTCTGGAAGTCGTCGACGCGCTGGTCCGGCGCACTACATTCGAACTGTACGCCGCCTATTTCGGCGTGACGGATCCGCCCGGCGGAGACCTGCGCGTCTCGGCGACCCGGCTGTTCGAATTCCAGTTCGCCGATGGCGGCAACGATCCTTCGCTGCGAACAGAGGTCGATGTGATGGCGCCAGCGTTGCGCGACCATATCCAGAATCTGATGGACGCGCGGCGGACTTCCGGGCTCAGTCAGGACGACGTGCTTGGCCGCTGCTTGGTCATGCAGGCAGAAGGCGTCCCCGGTTTCAGCGATGACCAGATTCGCAGTTCGCTGATGGGTTTCATCGTGGGAGGCCCGCCACAGCCGCCGATGGTGGTGCCTCAGGCGCTTGAGCAATTGCTGCGCCGTCCAGACGCGTTGGAAGGGGCACAGCAGGCGGCGCGCGCCGGCGACGACAAACTGCTCGCCGGTTACGTTTTCGAGGCGATGCGCTTTGATCCGCTTGCACCATTCCTGACTCGCACGGCCATTAAGATCGCATCCATCGCGAAGGGGACTTCCCGCTCAACCGATGTGCCCGAAGGCGCCAGCCTGTACATCGCGTTCAGTTCAGCCATGATGGATGAGCGACGGCTAACCGATCCGCAGACATTCAACCCGCGGCGGTTGCCCCATGAATACGTCCATTTCGGCTACGGGCTGCATCAATGTTTCGGTATCCACATGAACAACGCGCTGCTGCCGCTGATGCTGAAAGCGCTCCTGAAGCGGAAAAATCTGCGTCGGGCCGAGGGCTCCAGGGGGAAGTTGCGCAAGCGCGGCGCGTTTTCCGATACGCTCTACGTCAACTATGATTGATCGGGGCAATGAGGCGATCCTGCATTATCGCCGTGGTTCTGCGATGACTACCGCGCCTCACGCATCTCCGCCTGCTCCAGCCAGAACGGCATGTCCATGTCGCGATACATTGTCATCGCGATCGTGAGGTGGTCGTGGGCTTGATCCCGTTTGCCGGTGCGCAGGTAGAGCTTGCCGAGACCGCGGTGGCAGTGGGCGGCGAGGGGGGGCATGCCGAGCCCCTCGGCGATGGCCAGCGCCTGGCGATAGTGAGTCTCGCCACGCTCGGCATGGAACTGATCGGGGTGGACTGCGACGTCGCCGAGCAGGTGCAGCGCATGCGCTGCGAACCCGGGTTGGGATGAGCAGAATTCGAGCGAGCGATCGCCGAGACGCCTCGCCTCGTCGCGCAGGCCGAGCAGCAGACAGGCGCGCCCCAGCGCGTAATAGAACAAGTTGAGATTCGCCAGCAGTCCGTTCGCCGCCAGACGATCGAGGAGCGGCTCGCTTTCCCTGATCCGCTTTAATGCTTCGTCCACCTCGCCGAGCTGCGCCAGCGGCCAAGCGGAGGAGGCAACGCCCCAGGCGAGGTGGAAGGAGAAGCTCCCGGTCCGGGCCACCGCGACCCAGCGCTCAATCCGTGAGAGCGCCTGGGCCCAGTCCCCCTTGAGAAGATGGAGCACACCTGCGGTGAAGAGTGCCATGCTGACGGTAAAGGCATGCTCGGTGGGCTCTGCAATGCCGATCGCCTCGGCTTCGTACCTGGCCGCTTCGGCAAATCGACCGCGCTCGGCCAGGCTCATGATCAAGCAACCCCGATCCCACACCGAGGGGGGGCCACCAAGTCCGAAGGTCTCGTGGACCCAGTCGGCAGGCAACGCGGCGAGGTTGCCGGTGGCCAGTTCAATCACCCGATCATACTCACCTCGGGCGTAATGCACCTGCACCAGAAGGCTCGTGGCAACGATGCGAGTTCTCAAGTCCTCAAGGCGCCCGGCGGCTTCCAACGCGCGGGAGCCGGTCGCGCGCGCCTCGTTCAGCTCGCCGCCTAACGAGTGGGCGACCGTCATGAACCCTAAGACTCGGCTACGCCGGCGGTCGTCGTTCAGCCGCTCGGCGAGGGCCTCGGCTTCGCGCAGGCACTCCAACATCCGCTGGCCTCTGCCGAGTTCGAGCAGCACCGGACGCAACTCGAGACGGAGATCGCAACCCTGCTCCAGCGTGGACTGGCTCTCCGGAAGCGCTTCGAGGAGGACCCGCGCTCGTTCAAAGGAGCTAACGGCCTCCCGGTTGGCGGAGCGCGCGCGTGCGAGCCGACCCGCCTTGAGCCAATGGACGATCGCCTCGCTCGAACGCCCGGCCTCAGTAAAATGATGGGCGACAACCTCAGGCAGGGTTTCGGCCAGCGCCGCGAACCGCTCGACCAGCACTTTGGCGATGCCCGCATGCAACTGCCGCCGCCGGCTCTTGAGCATCGTGACATAGGCTGCGTCCTGCACCAGTGCGTGCTTGAACGAGTAGGTCGCCTCCGGCGGCGTTCCACGCCGGGAGATCAGGCCGGAGGCTGTCAGCCGTTCCAATGCCGCCTCAAGGCTTTCCGGACTCAAGGACGCCACCGCGTCAATCAGCTCGTGGGAGAACTCCCGTCCGATGGCGGCGCCGATCTGCGCCACATCCCTCACCGAGGCAAGCCGATCGAGACGGGCCACCAGCGAGGCCTGCAACGAGGTCGGAATCGAGAGCGGCGGTAGCGGTCCGTCATGCACGTAGGCGTCCGTTGTCTCACGCAACAGCCCGCTCTCGAGCAGCGTGCTGGTCAGCTCCTCGATGAATAGCGGCACGCCATCTGTGTGCAAAACGATCTGTTCGACGATCGCGCTAGGCAACGCCTTTTCCTTGGTGATGCTTCGAATGATGCCGGCGCTGTCGCGACGGCCGAGGCGGCTCAAGGGCAGCATCGTGACATGTGGCTGGCCGACCCAGGTCGGCTGGAACTCCGGACGGAACGTGGCGACCAGCAGCACGGCAATGTTAGCGACGCGGGCAACCAATCGGTCGACTAGGTCGAGCGATGTAGGATCGATCCAGTGGACGTCCTCGATCACGATCAGGACTGGGCTCTGGGCGGCCATGCCGTCGAGCTGGTCGAGAATTGAGGTGAGGGTCATCTCTCGCTTCTGTGCCGGGCTGACCGCCAAAGCCGGGTAGCGCTCGTCTGCCGGCAGCCCCAACAGCTCGGCAAAGAGCGCAACGTTGCGAGCCAGATCTGTCGCCGACCGCTTGAGTAAAACCTCGAGCTTGTCGAGCTTTGCTCCGGCGCCATTGCCGGGCTCGAATCCCGCGGCCTGCTCAAGCTGTGCAATGAACGGGTAGAGCGGGCTGTGCGTATGGTGGGGCGAACAGAAATATCGGAGGCGAGCATGCGGCTCACCATCGAGCCTGCTCAGCAGGCTTTCGCCGATACGCGACTTGCCGATGCCGGGCTCGCCCGAGAGCAGGGCGACCCGACCCTCGCCGACCTTGGCTTGATCCCAACGGCGCTGTAGCAGCTCAATCTCCTCTTGCCGGCCCATGAGCGGGGACAGCGCGCCGGTGCGCCGCGCCTCGAACCGACTGACGCCGGCCGTTTCGCCGCGCACCTGCCACGCCTCCACCGCTTGCGTCGACCCCTTCATCTCGAGCGCGCGGCAGTCGAACATCCGCCCCACCAGCCGCCGCGTGCTGGCGGCGATCACCACCTCGCCTGGCGGTGCCAGGGCCTGCAGCTGCACCGCCACATTTGGCGCCTCGCCGATCGCGACGCGCTGCTGAGTGTCGCCGGTCGCTGGCCGCTCGCCGATGACAATGAGCCCGGTGGCAATGCCAACGCTCGCCTGAACGTCGAAAGATGCTTTCAGCGCGCCGACCGCATTGAGGATGGCAAAGCCCGCGCGCACGGCCTGCTCAGCGTCATGCTCGCGAGCAGCGGGGTAGCCGAAATAGACGTGCGCCCCATCGCTCAGATACTGGCCGACATATCCGTCGAATCGCGACACCGCATCGGCGACCGTCTTGTGGAAGACGGCAATCAGATCGTGCATGTCCTCAGGGTCTAGGCGCGCCGAAAGCGGCACCAAGCCGACAATATTGCAGACCACGATCGTCAGCTGTCGCCGCTCGGGGCTTCCGGAACGTACTGCTACCGCAGACACTCCCGGATCGCCGTCAGCTGCGCGGTTTTCGGCACTCTGTTCTTCGTGATTTCTCATATCGCCAACGGGCGGCGTCACGATCGACGGCCGGCCGGGTTGCGGCAGCGTGGGCTGGGCGATTTTGACAGGTGGCGATCTGCTCGCCGGCTTCGTCGCCCGAAGCTTGGCAGCGAGCGACCTGGTTGCCGCATCCGGCTCCGTATTCAGCTCATGCTTGAGCAGTGCAACCAGGTCCTGGTAGTGCTTGAGCGCTTCGGCATTGCGTCCCGCGGCGGCCAATGCCTGCACGATCAACCGATGGGCGTCCTCGCGCATGTTGTTGAGCGCGACGGCACGCTGGCCGGCTTTCAGCGCGTGTTCGGCGCGGCCGGTGGCTAGCTCCTGCTCACCGAGCCCCATCATGGCGCCAAGGGCAAGCTCCAGTAGCCTCTCGCGTTCACCAGTGAGCCATTCGTTCCAGCCCTCCTCACTCACGGTAACGTCGTCGATGAGCCGGCCCCGGTAGAGATCGGCTGCCGCACTTAGCGCATCACGGCTGCCCTCACCGACCAGTATCTCGAACCGGCTGACGTCGCATAGGACGGCTGCCGCATTGAGCCACACGACCTCGCCGTCGCTCCGTAGGGCGTCTTCGCCGAGCACTTTGCGCAGCCGGAAGAGGGCCTGGCGCAGGTTCTGCTTGGCCTGCGCGTCGAAGTGGGACCCCCAAAACATGGCCGACAGCTTCTCACGCGACTGCGGCCGGGGCGCGGTGCAGGCCAGGTAGGCCAACAAGCCCGCAAGTTTCTTGCTCGGCAGATCGACAACGCCATCCGGTCCGGTCAGCTCGAAGCCTCCCAGCAACGAAAGACCAAACTTTGGCGACGGCGCGCCGTCCATTGGCGCACGTGGGATTTGCACGGTGATGGTCCTCCGGGAGGGGCATTCTATGCATTATCACGGTCCGCCAAAGAAATATAACGCCGCTGTCACGCCGGACTGACGCTGGCGACGACGGCGACAGGCTCAATTGGTGTCACGCAACGATGTGCCGGGACATCCCGGCCGCAAAAATCGGAGTACCACCATGCGCGCCTATACACAGCTTGAATCAGGCGGCGATTATCTGCGCCTCGGTGCGATCTTCAGCCTGCCTGCCACGTGGTGGCGGCGAGCCTGTTTCAGGGCAGAGTTGCGCGCGGATCTCAGGGACAAGCCCGATTTTCTCCGCGATATCGGCATCGGCCTGCACGAATCGCAAGTCGAAGCGGCGCGTTTTTTCTGGGAGCCTTTGCTACTGAAGCACCGATAGTCCGAGATCGCCGATTGCCGCGGCGGACGTGGGCTCGACCAGGAGCGTGAGTATCGATGTCTCCGAGATACACCATAAGACCAGAAATCATCGAACGGAGCATTTTCGTCTTTCCGATGCCGGTTGATCGGACGAACCACCCCGATTGCGAACGCGCGCATCTTTCCAGATTTCTCATACTCAGAGGGAACTAATGTCCGCCACTATCATCCACACCGTGAAACCGAGGTGCAGCAACACGTCACAGCACATCACGCCGGACTTCATCGGGTTCTACAAGAAGCGCGCCCACGAATTGCGCGCGGAATGTTATCGCGACATGTGGCGGGCGATATGGGTGTCGCTGACCAGGATCAGTCGGCGGCGGTCGACTGTCTAACCCTGCGCACTGCAAACCTTGGAGGTTATCATGCTGGCTCCTGCTACGGCTGCTATTGCAAGCGTCTTCGCCCGAGTGTCTCCCACGTCACTACTCCAGACGGAATCTCTCATGCGCGGTATCGCGTTTCGGTTTCGGAGATGGCGCGAAGATCGGCAGACTTGGGCAGCGCTCAGGCATCTCGATGACGATCTATTGAAGGAATTCGGAATTTATCCGCGGCCGCCGGAGCTTACTAAACGAAGATTTCCCTGACCGCTCGATGACCGCACGGTCCGGCAGTGGAGGAATTTGCGGCTGAGCGCCTTTGAGACATTTGCAGCACGAAACTACAAATACGAGGAGCGAGCGTGCATCATCAACAGCGCGATTCCATTCGACTGGACCAGAATCCGACCGAACCTCCGCTCGATATAAGTTATCGTCCCGCAGCAAGACACAAGGCCATTCTTGCGGCGTTCCTGAATGCTCTTCACGAATCGAGGCGCCTTCAGGCTCGTCGAATCGTGCACCAATATGAACACTTGATTGCGCACCCCAAAGAACGGATACCGCACGCATTGAACCAGAACTCCAGAGGACGGGAAAAGCTCGTCCATGGCGGTCCGGATCAAGCAAAGTTGGGCCGGCTTCCTGCTCCATCTGAGATGGGCTGGCTCGTGGCCGTAGCCGTGGGATTTATTATAGTGCACATCGTCGCCGGAACGATCTGGCTGCGTGCTTCCGCGAATGAGACTGCAACTTCGCGACACGAACCAACATCCTCGCTGTACGATTAGCGAAATACGAAACTCCAACCGCTTGCACAATATGGCAAGCAACCTGCTGTTCATTCTCTACGGGATGCTTGGGCATACCTATCCGATGTTCTTTCTGCACCTGCCGCTCCTTCCGATCAAGCTAGTCGAGCTGAATCGAACTCGACGTCGTTTTGCTACAACTGATCGGTCGCGCGAAAGGCGTTCAATTCCCTGCCTGATTATTGTCACCGAGTGACTCGCCGGCCGGACGTCAAAATGGAAAGCGGCGACTCTTCCAGCAACGCTTCGACTATTGTCCTTCTGCGAACCACGCTGGACGAGGTGTTTAGCGACCATCGGTTCTTTGTCCGCAAATCATTGTCCCCTTGCCAGATTGCCCAATATATCTTGACCCGAATCCTGCAAGGTGAGCGCGACGTCGGCCGGCTCAAGACTGTGACTCTTGAGAGATGTAATCGTGATTACCGCGTTCACGAACATCCAACAGCGCGCGGGAAGTGTGGGACCGTTAATGCGGATTTGGCACTCGATCCCGGCGATTTAACGTTACCACCAGCTGCTTGGGGCACGTTCAATGAATAATATCATTCTGCTGTTCATCTGTGCGAGATCGTGCTGCATGAAGCCCAGCATCCATGCTTGCGTCGATCTCCGTTCTGAAGAGGCGTCGGCTGCGCGGCAAGGCCGCCAGTTTCCTTTCCGTTGATTTACGTCAAACTGAAGCAAGTCCATCACCGCTAAACGGATTTATCCGAAAGCCCCGGGGGCGCGATATGATGACCGTTTGCCTGAAGCCGCTGATGATCGTCAGTCTGACCGCTGTTTTCGCCGCGGCCGCTCACGCTGAAGATGCCGATGTCGGCAAGGTCGAATTTCAAGCCTCGTGCGCAAGCTGCCATGGTGTGGATGGAAAGGGCAGGGGACCTGTCGCTGAGCAGCTGAAGGTGCCGCCTGCCGATTTGACGGCTTTGGCCAAGAACAACAACGGGGTCTTTCCTATAACCGCCGTTTATGAAGCCATAGATGGGCGGAGAACAATTTCCGCGCACGGCACGCATGAGATGCCGATTTGGGGGGAACGATTCAATCCCGTTAAAAGCTTGCCTCACATTGTCGATCCGGCCTACGACGCGCTCGATCCTTCCCGGGATCTGCGGGAGGTCGTCGTACGAACACGGATCCTCGCCGTTATCGATTATCTGAACCGCATTCAGCAAAAGTAGCGACAGTGAAGGCGTTCGGGATCGTCGTGCTGCCGATACTGCTCGGCCGCGGCGACGCGATCTCCTGCAATGGACGAGCGGCAGCGCTGTGTGCGCGAAGGCGCGCCGCGCGCAACATTGATCCCCATCAAGGCCGCTGCGAGCAAAGTCGTTAGTGGTCATATGGAAAGTGGAGGATCAACGATGACCAGCATAATGCTTGATGCCCAGCAAATTCAGAGCGCCCCGGCTCCCGTTCGCCTCTGGCTTGAGCAGCAGATATCGGCGGCTCTCGGTCCAAGGCCGGCACCCGGAGCGCCGTCGCCGCACCTGGTTGCTTGCACGGGAACTCAGGCAGCGAACCTTCTCAGTCGAATTAGGCAGGTGCCGTTTGCTGTCGAAGTGTTCTTCGGGCTCGCCCATCCCGAGATCTCCTTCGGCGAGCCGCCGATCGTGACGTTCCGCCTCCTCCAGCTTCAGCGTCGTGCCGGTTTGGAGAACATCACGAAGCTCCTCGAATGCCTCGACCTCATC
Source organism: Bradyrhizobium sp. USDA3010 (assembly GCF_056429065.1). Classification (NCBI taxonomy): domain Bacteria; kingdom Pseudomonadati; phylum Pseudomonadota; class Alphaproteobacteria; order Hyphomicrobiales; family Nitrobacteraceae; genus Bradyrhizobium; species Bradyrhizobium sp. USDA3010. Next base: position 122,859 of record NZ_JBWJZD010000008.1, on the reverse strand, counting down.
AATCGGGCGTTCGCCGAGATGTGTGACGATCCTGCCGCGCGGTTCTGTGATTTCGATGCCGCCGGGCACTGCTCGATCCTGCCAGCCACCCAAAACAGTATCGCTGCATTGTGGAAGGCACTCATTGCGGCGGAGCGGCCTGGCGCGCTGCCAATCACCGCAGCCGAATAGTGCGGGGCGGGCACGAGATGAACCCGAAAAGGCCCTGCCGCAGGCTGGCGAGGAAGTGGGCCGGCCGCCTGTCGTCATCCATTGTCATTATGACGTGGATGCTCCTGCTGTGGCCCGGACAGGTGCGAGCAGGAGAAGTCCGGGATGTGCAAACACTTGCGCCTCTGGTCGGGAAGATCATCCAAAGTGTCGTCGGCATAAAAGCCACTACGGAGACAGCGGCGGTTTCCCGGTCGATCGACCACGGGGCCCGGGTTTCCCAGTGGACCGCCTCCCACGACGAAGGATGTGTATGGTGCGGGCGTCATCATCAAGGCGGAGCCCGGATTGATCGTGACGAGCAATCATGTGGTCAGCGGCGCCAAGACACTTTCGGTCCGATTGCCGGACGGACGCCAGCTTGACGCCAGGTTCGTGGTGGCCGACGAGCGATATGACTTGGCGATGCTGAGGATTTCGGCGTCGGGCCTGACCGCAGCCCGGATCGGTCGATCGATCGACGCAGAGTCCGGGGATTTCGTCCTTGCGGTCGGTGGCTCTTCGGGGCTCACTCAAAGCATTAGCTTCGGTATCGTCAGCGCTCTGCATCGTTCATGGCCCGGCATCCCTTGCCAGGATCTCATTCAGACCGACGCCCTGCTGGATCGCGGCAGTGCAGGTGGGCCGCTGTTCAATCTGCGGGGCGAAGTGATCGGCATTGTTGCCGCCAGCACCGGCGAGACCGAATCCGAGCGCGCCTTTGCGATTCCCTCGGATGCCATCGATCGCCTCTTCATTAGGATGAACTAGGTGTTCGGTTCGATTCGTGGATCGATTTGAAGCCGTTTGATCCGCTGACTGAATGCTGGCCGCGCTGCGATCGCCGCCGAGAGATCAATAGACCATGATCGGCGTTTCCAGCAGGTGATCGTTCACTGCAACGACACCGGGGATTGCCTCCGCGGCAATCCGGATCGCCGTGCGCTCGGCGGCGGATGGTGCATATCCCCACAGGTCGACGACGCCGTTCTGTACGGTCGCGGTCAGATTGAAGGTGTGTGCCCATGGTTGCTCGCGAAGCTCGCCGAGTAATTTCTTCCTGATAGCGGAATCGGTGGGTGATATCTCCAATTTCGGCCGGGCGCTCGCGACGGCCTGGAGCAAGTTGGCCCGGCTGACGATGCCGAGGAGGTGGCCGGCTTCATCGACGATGGGGACACGCTTGATGCCATGTTTCTCGAGCAGCATCGCAATTTCATGCAGAGGCGTATTCGGCGCCGCGGTCACGACCTTACGGGTCATGATGTCCGCTATCTTGACAGCATGGGACTTCACGTAGTCGGACGCCATTTGCGCGTCTCCGACCAGTAGTCGCAGCCACCACGAATAGGGGCGCTCGGTGCCGGCTTCGGTCCGATGCATCAAATCGCTTTCCGTGATGATTCCGACGAGTTCGCTGTCCTTGCCCACAACAGGAACAGCGCTGATGCGGTGCTGGAGCAGCAGGGAAGCAACCCGCTGCACCGTTGCGTTGGAGCCCACCGTGATGACGGGTGACACCATGACGTCGCGCGCTTGCATGATCGTGCTCTCCGTAGACGGCAAGATGTCACATTCTGCAGGATCTCGCGCAGGGGTGATTTGACCCCGATCAATCGGTCTGGAGTTACCTGGCCGTAGAGAGGACTTGAAGCGGAGGATGTCGAGATGGCGGGAATTCCAAGGAAGGCGCTCGTGTTTGTCGGAGACGGTAGCAAGGCGCTGTTGCTGCGCAACGAAGGCGACGATCGGGTTCCCCAACCTGAAGGCGGAGGCTGTCTTCGAAGATCAGAACCCTGCGACGCATCTGCAAGGCACGGACCGCCCCGGACACTTCGTAAAGGGGATCGTCTCCGGTCAGCGGGGAGCCGTCGAACCGACGAACTGGCACGAGCTCGAGGAGTATTTGCCCGTTTTTCGAATGCTTGGCCGGATGGCGTTTGCTGAAACGACGACAGCCGAATGAATTATGGTCGCTATAGCCCCTGAGAAGAATTTGGTGTTCGCCGTCGCAGTTCGCCGAATGGTCTCGCGGCGAAAACCAGCGGCTACAAAATCTGCACGGCTTATTGATCCAGATCAGCCTGGCCTTCCATTTTTGATCGATGCTGGCACACCATCGCGTACACCAAGCTCTGAGGAGTTTGCCATGTTGGCTTTGGATGTCATGCGCACGTCGTTCGCGACGATCAAACCGGGCGCGCCATTGCTCGATGCCGTTCGTCTATTGCTGGAAACTGGCCAGCGCGGCTTGCCCGTGCTCGATGGCTCAGGAGCGCTGGTCGGTGTTATCTCCGAGGGCGACTTCCTTCACCGTCGCGAACTCGGCGTGCATTGGCCTGAGGGCTTTTGGCTCGAGTGGCTGCTGAGCAGAGAGGAGGGGCGGCTGGTCCGCGAGCGGACCCGAGCCCTCAGCGTCGACGCTGTGATGAGCCGCGAGCCCGTTTGCGTCGACGAACGCGCGACCGTGGACAAGATCGTCGCCGAAATGGACAATCACCAGATATCGCAAGTCATGGTTCTCCGAGATACGCGGGTCGTTGGCATCGTTGGCCGCGTGCAGCTGATCATTGCGCTTGAGCGAATACTCGCGCGATCCGAGGGCGACTGACGCGAAGACCGAGGCAGACAATTGCGGAGTGTGCGATTGATCCGAGTGCGTTTCTGGTCGAGCTCAGGAAGAGCGAGAAGTAGGCTGATCGCCGTGCCTTTCCATCAAGAATGCTATCGCTGAATTGACCTTGCTCAAGGTGTCTATGCATCCGGTCCTGGATGCTAGGCATTACTCATTGAGTGCTGACGAGGTCCGCCATGACTGATCGAATGAAGTTGCCTGCCGTCGAGCAACCTGTGAAATATGGAGCAAATATTGGTTGCGAATGGTCGGGTGATCGCTGCCGGCTTCTGGATGCGTTGGAGGACGACGAAGTTCGTGAGGTCCTGAAGCACGATGCGGCGCTTGCTCCCTCCAAAGCAAAACGACAGGCCGGCGCATGATTGACGAAGGCGGTCCGCGATCAACCCATCCGAGCTCGATCCCGAAGCCAACCCAACGTGTCGACAAGGCCGCGGCACTCCCGAATGAGCAGCCCGCGGGCGCCGAAGAGGATACTCGCGCGTCCGGCGCTTTGCGCAGCATCCTGCAATCGTCAAGCTATCAAGAGGCGGATCAGGACGAAAATTTCCTGCAGAGCGAATCCACACGCGGCATTCGCCTCCAACTTGATTTTCTCAAGGCCGAAACCTTGCTGCGAGAGCATCAGATCGCTCATACGATCGTCGTCTTTGGCAGCACTCGCATTTGCGAAGCGCCAGCGGCGCGCCGGGCCGTCGCCTCGATAGCTGATACGCTGGCCCTGAATCCCGACGACGACGGTTTGCAGCGCCGTCTCAAGGCGGCACGGCGCATTGCGGCGAACAGCAAGTATTACCGAATCGCGCGCGAGTTCGGACAGATCGTCGGTGCCGCAAGCGAAAAGGCCATCGGCGGGCGACTCCTGATCATGACCGGTGGCGGGCCGGGCATCATGGAAGCAGCCAACAGGGGTGCGCACGACGTCGGGGCCCAGTCGATCGGACTGAACATCACCCTTCCAAAGGAGCAGGACGCCAACCCCTATGTCACGCCCGAGCTGTGCTTCAGGTTTCACTACTTTGCGATGCGAAAGTTGCATCTTTTGATGCGCGCGCGGGCGCTGGTGGCATTCCCCGGTGGCTTTGGCACGATGGACGAGCTGTTCGAAGTGCTGTCGTTGGCGCAAACCCGAAAGATTGCGCCGGTACCGGTCGTGCTGGTTGGCGAGTCGTATTGGCGTCGCGCGTTTGACCCGGACTTCCTTGTCGAGGAGGGTGTCATCGATCCGGAAGACAGGGACCTGTTTTGGTTTGCAGAGTCCGCCGAGGAAGCCTGGCAAGGCATTCTGCGGTGGTACGAGGCGGCCGGCCGGCCGCTTCTTCCGGTTGGAGACGACGCCTCACGCGGCGAGTCGATCAGTCGAGAGGTCGGATCGTGAAGTTATCCTTTCATGGCGCCGACCGGGCGGTGACCGGGTCCTGTCACCTGGTCGAGTGCCTGAACCGACGCATTCTGATCGATTGCGGTCTTTTTCAGGGAAGTCGCGACCCGGTAGAAGAGAACGCCGCCGCCTTCGGGTTCGATCCCGCGACCATCGATTATGTTCTGTTGACCCATGCCCATCTCGATCACTGCGGCAGGATTCCATTGCTCGCCAAGCGAGGATTCAGGGGTGAGGTGATCACGACTGCTGCCAGTCGTGAACTGACCCGACTCGTGCTGGTCGATGCCGCGCACCTTCAGGAGGAGGACGCACAGCGGAGAGCGCGCCAATGGCGCAGACGGGGGAAAGAAGAAGGGTCGCAGCCGCTCTATACCGTCCTCGATGCGCTCGATTGCTTCGATCGGTTTGGAAGGACGGCTGAATACGGGCAACCGTTACAGCTCGTAGAGGGACTTCGCGCAACCTTCTTCGATGCCGGCCATATCCTGGGCTCCGCGAGCATCCTTATCGAGGCAGCCGAGCACGGCCGCACGCGTTCGGTCCTGTTCTCGGGCGATCTCGGCAACGCCGGTCGTCCGCTGCTGCGGCTGCCGAGCCCTCCGGCCCGCGCCGACATTGTCGTCATGGAATCGACCTATGGCGACAGGCGCCATCGATCGCTGAAAGACTCCATCGAGGAGCTCTACGGCGCGATCGGCAGCACGCTGGCGCGCGGCGGTAACGTCGTCATCCCGACCTTCGCGCTCGAGCGCGCCCAGGAGATCCTCTATGTGCTGCGCCAGGGGGTAGAGCGCAGCAGGCTGCCGCCGGCCATGCAAATCTTCCTGGACTCACCGATGGCGATCTCGGCGACCGAGATATTCAAGCGGCATTCCGAATGTCTCAGCCTTGAGGCCGCTTCGATGTTTCGTGAAGGACGGGATCCACTGCACCCGGCAAACCTGCGTCTGGTCCACGAGAGTGCCGATTCGGTTGCCATCAACAGGATAACCGGCGGTGCCGTCATCATGGCCGGGTCCGGGATGTGCACCGGCGGCAGAATTCGCCATCATCTTCGGCATAATATCTGGCGCAAGGAATCGGCGGTCGTATTCGTCGGATACGCCGCCTCGGGAACGATTGCGCGGCAGATCATCGATGGGGCCAAGTCCGTGCGGCTGTTCGGCGAAGACATTGCGGTTCGCAGCACGATTTACACGATCAACGGATTTTCGGCTCATGCGGACCAGCGGGAGCTGCTCGCATGGCGAAGCGCGATCGAGGGATGCGAGGCAACGTTCCTGGTTCATGGCGAAGAGCCCGCAATGCAGGCGCTCGCCGCGCTTTTGCCGGGCCAGCGGGTCGAGCTGCCGCGTCTGGGCGACGTGTTTGATCTCTAGGCGGCCCGCAATAGTTTTTGATGGTTGGGACGTGTTGATCTGACGCAAGCGGCAAACTGCGCGCGGTTTGATCTGGCGCAATGTCGCGCGGGATCGCTGCGCTACAAGTGCGGGTCCTTGCAGGCCGAACACGCACGTCCTTCAGAGAGGCCAGATCGCGTTGCCGGGCTGCGTTGGATGAGGGCGGCGTTCGCCGGTGCATCCCCGTCGGTGAGCCGCGCTTCCCCTGGACGTTCCAATATCGAGGGTCGCATGCAAAAGGACTATGCCGACGTCTGCAAGCATATCTCCAGCAATCTGGACCAACTGCGCAAGGGCATTCCGGAGACCATGCGCGCGTTCTCGGCGATGGCGCAGGCGGCAACCAGAAATGGCGCGCTTGATGCACGGACAAAGGAGTTGATCGCGCTTGCATTGGGCGTTGCCGCTCATTGCGACGGCTGCATCGGCTTCCACGCCGAGACCCTGGTCAAGCTTGGGGTTGGCCGCAAGGAGGTCGAGGAGGCGCTCGCGATGGCGGTCTACATGGGCGGTGGACCGTCCTTGATGTACGCCGCTGACGCGCTCGGGGCTTACGACCAGTTTCAGGAGCGCGCGGCGGTTGCCGAACCGGCGATGGATTGATCCGATCGACGCCGCGCGCGGCGAGGCGGTTGGCAAACTACCGGAAGGGACCGGACCTGTCGTGCTTCGATAGCTGGGATATTTGTATGATGTGCTCTGGATATGCCGAGCAGCCGCCGTCGCAGCAACACGGTACCGAAGCGCAGCCGCCGCGTCAGGCGGCGAAGAATGCCGTTGAGGTCGCGCAGAAGAAGCCGCGTGCCGGAAAGCCTCAAGACGACGCTCTATATTGGGCGTCCCGCGCCGAGCGGACGAAGCGCCAGGCTGCACGACATCAGGACCAGGCGACCCGCGATCACTTCATGAAGATTGCGGCCGGATATGAAGCGCTCGCGCGCTCGGCTCGCAGCGTCGGGCGGGATCCAGATTAGGCAGGCGGCCGACGAATAGTTCAGGGGATCGAGGCAAGCTAGACCTGGCTCAACGTTGGCTGCGCCGCCGGGCAAGGCGCCGACCTCATCGTCACCGGAGGCTAGGGGCATAGCCGGCTCGGTGAATGGATGTTCGGGCGGCATGACGCGCGGCTTGCTGCAGCACGCCCCAATCTGGCTGCTGATGTCGCATTAGATCGGCTGTGTCCGCCCGGTCTGGCGCTGGTTGGTGGTCTGCACCGTGTGAATTGATCACAATCAAAGGCCGTGAGCCGGAATGCGTTCAAAATGAAGCTGCATCAAAGGAGGCACATTGTCATGACACGCAACGTCGGACTCATTGATCAGCACGCCCGGATCATCATCGGCCTGGCTGTGATCGCATATGCGCTGAAGGACGGCTCGCTTGGAGCAGGATGGCTGGTCGCCGGGACACTCGGATTCGTTCTGATCGCGACAGCATTCTTCTCGTACTGTCCGCTCTACACGTTGCTGGGAATCAACACTCGGCAAAAGTCCAGCTCGGTCTAGAGATAGCGTATGAATAAAGACCTGACCCTTGCTGAGTTGCGCTCGCGACTCGATCGTCTCGGCGTTGGCGCGGTTTTAAGAATCTCCGATCATGATTATGAGCGGTTGTTTGGGATCAACGAGGTCGCTGCCGCCAAGGCCGCACAATTTGCCGGGAAGCACCATTGCGTGAGCGTTCCGGGAGACGGCTCGGTGTACTTCCGAAAATCGAACCCCGACGCGTATCGTTCGGTCGAGTTGGTGCAGGACGCGCCCCCAACGTCACGCTGAATCCGAAATCCGTTCAACGAACCTTCAGTCGAGAGTGATGATGGTTAGAAGCAGCCGGAAGATCTCCCAGCCGGAGGCAACCAGCAATGCGCCGACGATCAGCAGACGGCCGTACCATGAGACGGTCGGACCGTTCCGAAGATGCCGGCCTCGGATCGGTTGGTCGAGTGTTGGCGTCGGCGCCGAGGTTGCGACGGCGCGAGCATTGCCATTGCTCGCACCGTCAAGTCTCTGCTTGTTCCGTTGCTGTGATCGATCCATTTGTGGTCAAACCCATGCATCGTGCTAAGGAAACAGCAGGTGCCAATCTGTCAGCGCAGGCCAGACACGATCGTCGGGCCTATCGCAAGCCTACAAGGGCTGATCGTCTTCGGTCGAAGGTTCTTCCTCCAACGAGACAAAGTCGCCGCCGCCATAGTCCTCCTCCGGCGGCGGGTAGGTGACCTTCACCAATTGGTCGTCAACGCGCTTCACGCCCGCAACGTTCTCCACCGCAACGGTCGTGGCCTTGCGCGCATTGTTGTTCCGGATGTTGCCGCGCAAGCTGACGACCCCGTCACGCACACTCACGTTCAGCGCAGCGGGTCGCCAGGGCGCACGCGCCAGTGCCGCAATGACGGATGCGCAAATCTGGTCGTCGTTGCCGGAAGAGGAGGATAGGTCGAGGCGAAGGTTTGCGATGGCGGTCATGAAATCCGTACGCGTGACCATCCCGACCAGCTTTTTATCACGCATGACCGGAAATCGCGTGGCGCCGTGCGATTCCATGAGTTGAACGACCTGCTCAAGCGGGGTGTCCTCCTCGATGGTGATCGGGTTGGGCGACATGATCTGATTGACCTTGCGGCCGCATTGACGGGTGAAGTCGAGTGCGACCTGGCTCGTGCCTGCGAGCATCGCAAGCCAGCGGCCGCGGCGCTTCTCCGTTCCAACCTCCACGCGGCGGATGAAATCGCCGTCCGACAGGATTCCGACGAGCGCTCCATCCCGATCGACGACAGGAAGGCCACTGATGTGATGGGACAGCATCGTCTTGATGGCATCGATCACCGATGCATCGGCATCGATTACGATGACGTTCCGTGACATGATCTCCCGTACGAGCACGCGTAGATCCTCCAGCATGAGCTGATATGAGTGAGCTAGCTCCTGGAAGGAACAACGTGTGTTGATCCTCATCAACCGGACGGTCGTGTAATTGCGTTGATATGTTTACTATTGGGCAGGCAACCGAGTTGGGCAAGCCGCCCATAGTTGGTGACGGTCCATGACTTCTGATTGTTCAACCCCCGCCATGGTCGCAACCTAGACCGCTCGGCTATGCCGGGCCGTGGCGCGACCAAGGTGAGCGTCGAACGCCGAGGCGACGCTTCGGGCCAGGAATTCTGCGTCATCATTGATCGAGAGGCGATCACCCATCATCGTCACGGCACCGTCCGCGATCAGCCTGTCGAGCCGGGAACGATCGACGACGGCCGAACTAGGATCCCAGCGGTGTCGGCGGCACATTCCCGGCAGGTCTACGGCCATGTCGCACATGATGCGCTCGATGATGTCGGCACGGAAACGGTCCTCTGCGGTCAGCATGTAGCCCTTGACGGTGGCAAGCCGGTCCTCGGCGATGCGCGCAAGGTAGTCGCGTGTCGCGACTGCATTCTGCACGAAGCCCTGCGGCATGCGGCCGATTGCGCTGGCGCCCAGACCAATCAGGGTCTCGGCAGAATCGTCCGTATAGCCTTGGAAGTTACGCCGCAGCCGGCCCTCGCGCTTTGCCATGGCCAGATTGTCGCGAGGGAGCGCGAAATGGTCGAGGCCGATGCGGATGTATCCGGCGTCGGTCAGCGCCTGCGCGATTGCTTCGGACTGACGATGCCGCTCGAGACTATCCGGCAGCGACGGTTCGTCGATCATGCGCTGGTGCTTCTTGAAGGAGGGAATATGGGCATATCCGAACACGGAAAATCGGTCGGGCCGCAGCGCGACGCATTTGCCGACAGTATCCAGGCAGGACGCGACAGTCTGAGAGGGCAGGCCGTAGAGCAGGTCGAAGTTGATGCGACCGACGCCAGCACGGCGCAGCCGCTCGACCGCTTCCGCGGTCTGCTCAAGGCTCTGCGAACGATTGATGACGTGCTGAACGACAGGATCGAAGCTCTGGACGCCAAGGCTCGCGCGGTTGACGCCGCTGTAGCCCAATGCTTCCGCCATCGGCTCGGTCAGGGTGCGCGGATCGATCTCGACGGCGATCTCGGCATCGGGCTGCACGAAGAACGAGTAACGTAGCGCGCTGACGAGATCGGCGAAGGTTTCGGGCGTCATGATCGTCGGGGTGCCGCCTCCGAAATGGATGTGGGAGACGGGCAATCGCTGACCGACCGCTTCCGCAACGAGGTGCGCTTCGGTGCGAAGGCCGGCAGCGTAAATGGCGACCGGTTCGTCGCGCTTGGAGATGGAGGTGTGGCACCCGCAGTACCAGCACATCGACCGGCAAAACGGCACATGCAGGTAGATCGACGCCGGCCGGCGAGTTGGAACCGACCTGAGCCATGTCCGGTAGTCAGCCTCGCCGACCTCCGCAGAAAAATGCGGAGCCGTTGGATAGCTCGTGTAGCGTGGCAGCCTGTCCTGCCCATAGGTGATCGCCAGGTTCGACCGCATTCGATTACTTGCCTCTCACTCGCCGCCGGCTCTCGGAGCCTGGCGCGCCCTTCTCACGCCGCCATGATCCGGTTCGACATCGCACGGTTGCGCAGTTCCACCCGGCGCGAGGTCGGAAGCGAGATCACGCCGTTCTGCTCAAGCTGGGTAAAGGTGCGTGACACCGTTTCGATCGTCAGACCGAGATAGTCCGCGATATCCTGGCGCGACATCGGAAGCTCGATGGCGGCATTCTTGAAGGCGCGGCGCGCCATGTCATGAAGGAAGCCGACGACACGATCTTCGGCGCTGCAGATCAGGAGCATCAGATGCTCCTGGAAACGGCGCAGCTCCTGGGCCGTAGCATCCCACAGCTGCCGCGCCAGATCCTTTTCGTGGCCGGCACGGACCATGAGCGCGGCGCGCTTGACCACGATGACCCGGGCCTCGGAGACGGCCTCAGCCGAGGAGATATGCGTCTCGCCGGCCTCGAAGCCGAAGATATCGCCGGGGAGATAAAAAGCGCCGATCTGGCGACGCCCGTCTTCCAGAATCCTGTAAGTTCGGACGGCGCCGGAGACGACCTGGTAGAGGTATTCCGAGGCCTCATCCTCGCCGTAAATCTCGCTGTTGCGTGCGAACCGCATCGGCGTCCCAATCATGCCGAAGGGCCCTTCAACGCGCGCCTGCCGGTTGAGGATGCTGGTCGGGTGACGGCTGTTCTCGATAGAAATGGCGTTCTGGGTCTGCATGGCGGCACTCCATGGATGGGAAGATCGATGGAGGCAGATTGATCGCATCTCCTGGATCGGGAAATTTGGATATTTCCCCTAAGTAGAAGCCACTTACGTATTTATACGTAGGTGCCGGACAAAGTAGCCGCGCGCCGAGACATCGGTCGCGCGGCGCGTCGCTCAAGAGGAGAGGCTAGCGGCCGTTCTTGTCGGGATAGGCAGCGCGCGTGCTGGCTCCATTCCCGTCCTCTTCCCGAAGCCAGCGCGTCGTGCTGCGATCGGTCACGGCGAGCACGAGCGCAAAGAGCGAGAAGATGAGACAGACGGCCGTGACGACAAGCAGTGTGCTCATTGCCATCTTGGGCTCCTCGATTGATCAGCCGGCCGCCTTGATGTCTTCCGGCGATTCCACATAGTAGCCGGAATAACCGTCGACGAAGCAGAGGTGATCATGGACCTCCTTGACGCCCGAGGTGTTCTCGGCGAGCACGATCGCGGCCTGGCGCGCGCGGTCATCAAAGATCAGGCCGTTCAGATGCACGACGCCGTTGCGCACCCAGACCTGGAAGCCGGCGGGACGCCAGCCGGTGGCGTTGATTTCGCGCAGGATCCGTTCACGGATATGGCCGTCGTCGGCGGTCGGGTCGGGAACCTCGCGCGCCAGCGATGCGACAGCCTGCAGGATGTCCGCCCGGGTGACGATCCCGACCATGGTCTTGCCGTTCACGACTGGCACTCGCTTCACGCCATGCTTGTGCATCAGATGCACGATCTCGTCGAGCGGCGTCTGCTCCCTGACGGTGATCGGGTTCGCGGTCATGACATCCTCGACCTTGCGACCGCGCTCGCGCACAAAATCAGTCGCGGCACGACCCACGCCGGTGAACAGTTCCAGCCATGCTGAGCGCTTGTGGCCCGTGCCGATCTCGCCGCGCTGCAGGAAATCTCCCTCGGACACCATGCCCCTGAGCGTGCCGTCTTCGTCCATCACCGGCAGACCGCTGAGGTGACATCGCAGCATGATGTTGGCCGCATCCAGGATCTTCGTGTGCGGACTGACGGCGATGATATGCTTGGTCATGATCTGATGTGCACGCATGTCGGACCTCCGTGTTGAGAAAATAGAATAAAGCTCCGTGCACTCCGCACATTGACCTGGCTCAACGGTCTGCTTGCCCGCGCTCCAGCGATTTCAGGAACAGAATGAAGTCGCCCACCTGGTCCGCCTCGAAGCTGAACTGGGGCATGGTCGGATGGCCGGTGACGATTCCTTCCGCCAGCGATTCCTGCAGCATCTCGACCGGATAGCGTTCGTGCAATGTCCGGAACGGAGGCGCAATCTTCAGCGGGCTTGGGCTCACCTTGTCGATTGCATGGCAGCGGGCGCAGTAGAGCTGCGCAAGGCGACGGCCTTGCTCCTGGTCCGCAGCAGCTGGAGTCAGTGCGGCGCAGATCGCGCCGATGATGGCGAATCCGCGGGCCACATGCCTTGAAGATGTTCCGGCCGGATAATTCACAATTCGACTCTCGCTTAGTGAGACATCAGGACCGGGACGGTCATCGCGCGCAGCATGTCGCGCGTGACGCCGCCGAGCAGAGTCTCATGCAGACGGGAGTGGCCGTACCCACCCATCACCAGAAGGTCGAGGCTCTCGTCCGCCGCGATCGACAGCAGGATCGACTGAACCTCCGACTTGGACGCCGGCAACGACGTGATCTTGGCCGGAAGACCGGCCTTGGCAAGATATCGCACCAGATGGTCGGTGGAACTCTCCGCGGGGATAGCGTCAGGGCCATTGATGGTGATGATGGCGAGGGCGTCGGCAGCGCGCAGCAGCGGCATCGCATCATGCAGCGCGCGGGCAGCAAGCCGGCTGCCGTCCCAGCAGATTCCGATCCGCTTCGCTGAAAATGCGCCATGGAACGTGTAGGGCATGAACAGGACGGGACCACCGGCCTGGAACAATAGCTCTCGTGGAATCACGTTGTCGTAGCTGTTGTACTCGCCCAGCGGCTGCGCGACCACGGTGAGGTCGTGCAGACGCGCGCTCGCGCAGATGATCTCGCGCGCATCGATCGGAAGCGCACCCACGGCGCGGGTCGCGTAGGATATCCCTGCATTCCGCGCCTCGATGTCGAAGACGCGCAGCGCCGCCTCAGCGCGTTCGAGGGCCTGATCGTGTTCGACCTCGAACAGCGAGGCGACCGCCACGCCCCCTTCAGCGACGAACGGTACGCTGGCAGTCTCATAGCCGATCGCCATTGCGTCGAGATGCGCACCGATGCCGAGCGCGAGCGAAACCGACCCGTCGACCGCGGGACGTGGCGACAGCTCAGTCGGAATGTGGACCAGGATGTTCTTGAACATGGGCCGTTCTCCAAAGGGGGGTGGAAAAGCAAGTGCCATCAAAGCACCGGTTGAGGCGGGCCGATTTGATCTGCCTCATGCGCGTTCATGGATTCTCATTGAGGGAGATCAATTCATCGAGCGTGTATTTCGCGCAAATGTTGTGCCCAGCCTGGAGGAGCCGGCATGGCGCGCGTCGCATTGGTTACGGGTGGAAGCAGGGGAATCGGCGCAGCGATTTCGCGGGCCCTCGCGGCTGCTGGATATCGGGTTGCGGCCTGCTATGCCGGAAATGCTGACGCTGCGCGCCGATTTGGCGAGCAGACCGGAATTCGCACCTTCCGGTGGGATGTTGCCGATTTCGATGCCTGTGCAGCTGGTGTCCGCGAGGTCGAAGCCGCGCTCGGTCCGATCGACATCCTGGTCAACAATGCCGGCATCGTGCGCGACGCCACGCTGCACCGAATGACCAAGCCGCAATGGGACGCGGTGCTCCGAACCGATCTGGATTCGCTGTTCAACATGTGCAGGCCGCTGATCGAGGGCATGCGGGCGCGCAAGTTCGGGCGGATCATCAACATCTCGTCCATCAACGGGCAGAAGGGCCAGATCGGCCAGACCAATTATGCCGCGGCGAAAGCCGCCGAGCTCGGCTTCACCCGCGCGCTCGCGCTCGAAAGCGCGCGGTTTGGGATCACGGTCAATGCGATCTGCCCAGGTTACATCAATACCGAGATGCTGGCCGCGGTGCCGACCGATGTCATGCAGAACTCCATTCTGCCGCAGATCCCGGTCGGGCGGCTAGGACAGCCGGAAGAAATTGCCCGTGCCGTTGCGTTTCTTGCCGCCGACGAAGCAGGGTTCATCACCGGGTCGACGCTGTCGATCAATGGCGGCCAACACATATGCTGAATGGGAGAGATGACGATGCTCGCAACCGATGTGATGCGCAGTTCATTCGCGTCGATCAAGCCGACCGCCACAGTGCTCAGTGCCGTCGAGCTGCTGCTTGAGACCGATCAGCGCGGCCTGCCGGTGATCGACGATGCCGGCGACCTCGTCGGCATGGTGTCGGAGGGCGATTTCCTCCACCGCGACGAGCTTGGTATCAGCCCGCCGTCAGGAAACTGGCTGGAGTCTCTGCTTGGCATTGCGGAGAATACGCCTGAACGCGAACGCATGCGCACCTTGCGGGTCGGTTCGCTCATGAGTTCTTCTCCGATCACCGTCGATGTCGAGGCATCGATCGAGGACGTCGTCGCGCAGATGGATGTCTACAATGTCGCCCAGATTCCGGTGCTCTGCGCCAGAAGGGTCGTTGGTATTGTCAGTCGCAGGGAGCTGCTTGCGGCATTGGCGCGCCGATTGAGAGAAGCAGGGAAAGCAAGCACCGGAGTGACTTCATGAGCGAGATTGCCTTGCAAACACATGCGCATGCCGTCGTTTGGATCGATCACCTTGTCGCGAAGGTTTTCGGCATTGGGTTGACGGGCGTCAGCGCCACGGCCGTTCATGCGCATTTGCCCTCGCAGCATCTGCATCACAAGGCGAATACCATCGGCGATGGCCGCGTCCAGGCCGACGCGACATTCCTCGCCCGGGTAGGGGAGGCCGTGGGCGGTTGCAGCGATCTGCTCGTCATCGGACCAGGCACCGAGAAGGTCGAGCTGACGCAGTATCTCAGAACGGCAAGGCCCGACCTCAATTTGCATGTTGAGCCAAGCGATCATCCGACGGACAGCGAGATCGTGGCGTTGGGCCGGAAACGGTTCCGTTTCGACTAGGCCGGGACGTCTGGCGTCGGAGCAGGCGCCGAACGCGAAGACAGATAAGGGCCGAGCTCATTCCGCTCGAGCAAGGAGATGAGCGATGACAGCCCAAGCAGTTCTCGACCAGACCACATCCGCCGCCAATGACGAGGTGGCGGCTGCCAGAATGCCAGCTTCCGTGGTCCCTGAGAGTGAAGGATCGACGGCTGCCGAATCGATCGACCAGCTGGCTCACGCGGCAATGGCGCAATGGACTGGGGGCATCTCGCCGGCGAGCCTTGCGCTCGCGTTTGCCGATTGGCAGCTCCACCTCGCGGCGTCGCCCGGAAAACGGCTTGAGCTTGCACTGAAAGCTCTTGGTGATGGCTCGCGCTTCGCGCGAATGGTGTCGACGCCGCATGCGGCTTGGCAACCCTGGTTCGTGGTCAGGCCTCAGCCCGGCGACAATAGGTTCTCCGGCCAGGATTGGTCGCTGCCGTCGTTCAATATCATGGCCCAGGCTTTTCTGCTGGGCGAACAGTGGTGGCATTCGGCGGCCAGCGACCTGCGTGGCGTCTCGAAGGCAAATGCAGCAATTGTCGATTTCACCGTCCGCCAATGTCTCGATGTCGTAGCGCCGTCCAACTTTGCGTTCAGCAACCCCGAGGTGCTGCGGCGGGCGATGGATTCAGGTGGCGGCAACTTCGTGTCGGGTTGGCATAATTGGCTGGAAGATTGCAGGGACCTGTTGCGCGCCAGTCCGTCCGGACCCGCCCCATTTGTGGTCGGCAAGGACGTTGCCGCGACCAAGGGCAAGGTTGTCTACCGGAATGAGCTGATCGAACTCATCCAATACGCCCCCGAGACGGCCGACGTTTGCCCCGAACCGGTACTTATCGTGCCGGCGTGGATCATGAAGTATTACATCCTCGATCTCTCACCGCAGAATTCGCTCGTGCGCTTCCTGGTCCAACGCGGCTTTACGGTGTTCATGATCTCATGGCGTAACCCCGGGCCAGCCGATCGCGAGCTTGGTCTCGATCACTATCGCAAACTTGGGATTGACGCCGCGATCGACGTGATCAATCAGCTTGTTCCCGAACGTCCGATCCATGCCGCTGGCTACTGCCTTGGCGGGACGCTGCTCGCAATCGCAGCAGCTCGGCTGCAGAAGGAGCGGCCCGGCTGCCTGCGCTCGGTAACGCTCTTGGCAGCCCAGGTCGATTTCACCGATGCTGGCGAACTGACGCTCTTCATCAATGAAAGCCAGGTCGCGTTCCTCGAGGATATGATGCGGCAGCGCGGCGTGCTCGATACGGCGCAGATGGCCGGGGCGTTCCAGTTGCTGCGGTCGAACGATATGATCTGGTCGCGCCTAGTCCGTGATTATCTCATGGGCGAGCGCGCTGCGCCGAGTGACCTGATGTCATGGAATGCGGACGCGACCCGCATGCCCTACCGGATGCATTCGGACTATCTGCGCAAGCTGTTTCTCAACAACGACCTTGCCGAAGGCCGCTATTCGGTGGACGGACAGCCGGTGGCGCTTGCCGACCTTCGCGCCCCCATGTTCGTGGTCGGCACCGTTCGTGATCACGTCGCGCCCTGGCGGTCGGTTCACAAGATTCACCTGTTGGCCGATGCCGATATTACCTTCGTGCTGGCGAGCGGCGGTCACAACGCCGGCATCGTTGCTTCGCCGTCGGAGGAGGGGCGCAGCTATCAGTTGTTGGAGAAGAAGGCGGATCAACCTTATGTCGGCCCCGACGAGTGGCTGCGGAAGGCGGTGAATCGCGACGGATCCTGGTGGCTGGAGTGGGTTCGCTTCCTCACGGCGCATTCCGGTGCATGGGGGCCGGCGCATTCGGTGCTTCACGCGCCCGAGGGTGTATCGTCGCTTGGTGATGCGCCGGGACAGTACGTCCTCCAGCATTGAACGTCGCACCGGCTTGACCTGTCGCAAATCCTCACCGCCGCGAGCCGTTACGATGAAAAGGTCGCACCAGGTTGCAGCGAGGAAGCCATGAGTCTGATCCTCCGCGTTTTCTTCATACTAGCGGGAGCCATCACCGCGCTGTTCGTCGCGCGCGATTCTCTGTACTTTGATGTCATGCAAATGTTCGTGGCTATCCTGCTGGTGATCGGGCTCCTGTTGGCCGGTAGCCTCTGGAGCCTGTGGCGGCAAACGTGACAGCTCGAGCTCGGTCGATGGCCTTGGGATTTGGGCGTTCGCCATCGTTCGCTGGTATCGGCGCCATTCGCCCATAATATTGCTCTTGAGCTTCACGTACGCGCTGGATCGGTGATGCAGTAGGGCTTGAAACGACTGAGCGCGCCGAGGGTCGGCTGTTCAGGCCGGCCCTCGGAAAGCAGATGGCGGATTTCGTCGACGCGTCCGGAATGGAAACGTCTATCGTCCTTCGAGCCCGGAAGAGCCCTTGGTGATGTTCATGAACATCAGGGCTATTGCAGATGCGGCAGCAACAAATGCCGCGGTCCATCTGACGGTGGAGACGGCAAAGGCGGCGTCAAGCCGCCAGCTTGTGGGTATCGGCTCCGTCGAGGCAAGCGGTACCACATCCGGAAAGTACCAATTGCAGAATAGAGCGAGCACGACCGCGAGGATCGCACTACCGACAAAGACGAAGGTTAATCGCCGTTTCATGGAACTCCTCCTGTCAATGGGAGAATGTTGCCAGACCTGACGGCATCGACCAATTCAGGAGTTTCCCTTAGGCGATGTACCGCTCGCCCCGTCCGTTGGGGACGCCAGCAGGCCGGAAATACTGCGTTCAAGCGTGGTGGAGGGCGTGCCGGAAGCGTCTACAATGTCCCAATCGATCATTCCGGTTTTAATGTTGTCTTGGATCAGGACTACATCGGACGTCGCGTCCGACGCGTCGTTCTGCCGCGATGCCACGCGGTGCAGCCGTGTGGCGCGCCCGGCGGTCAAGAAAATGCCGCGAAAGTCAACTTTTGCGTCGCGAGCAACGGCTTCCGCGGCACCACGTTCCACCGGCTTCAGAAAGACCGCATCGAGTACTACCGAAACTCCCTGGTCCAATATTTGCGCGGCATGCTTGAGCATGGTCTGGTAGACGCGGTTCGATGCTTCGGGAGTATAGGTCTCCGGCGATAATGTGGCGTGCTCGGCGACGTGATAGAGCTGCTTGCGAATGACATCCGATCGCAGAACCAGGGCGCCCGGGGGCGGCGCGATCAGATGCGCCATGTCGCGCGCCAGCACGCTCTTGCCGGTACCGGACTTCCCGCCAATTGCAAGCAGACGGTGCGGCCCCGGTTCAATGAGCCGGCGTGCAAGCTCGAAATAACGCCTCGCTTGGGCGGTGATCGTTTGGCCGCTTTGGTATTGTCGAAGCTTGGTGAAGAGCACGTTGGCGCGTATTGCAGCGCGCATGGACAGAAACAGCGGCAGCAACGACAGCGCGTTCGACTGCGCATCCCAGGTGGCTTGCACGTAGCTGTTGAACAGTCTGTTGGCTGTCGGCTCCTGCCCGAAGTACAGCAGGTCCATCAGTGGAAATGCGAGGTCGTAGAGGACGTCGGTCGTCGCGATATTGGGGTCAAACTCGATCGCATCGAACAGAATGGGCTCGCCATCGAGCAGAACGATGTTGCCGAGATGTGCATCGCCGTGACAGTGGCGGACCTGCCCAGCGGCGGCGCGGAGGCGCAACAGTTCGAGGTTGCGCGCGAGGGTCCGATGGCTCAGTTCGTGCAATTGATCGATTTCCTCCCGGGACAGAGCTGGCGCGGCGCAAAACTGCTCCGTATTTCGGTCGATGATGACCGGGAGCGAGGCAAGCCATGAGGATCCTCCGCGTCCGGTTGCGGTTCGATGGGATTCGAGCAGGATGGCGGCCAGTCTCTCGCCAAGCTCCGGGCGGATTTCATCCCGCTCTGCGAGATGATCGAGTGTCTTGTTCTCGTCGAAGCGAGCCATTTCGACGGCCCATTCGACAACCGGACCGGTCCCCCCGACCACAAGCCCATCGCGCCCACGCGTGATCGGAACCACCCTACGATAGATGGCGGGGGCGTGGCGCTTGTTGATGGCGATCTCATCCTCGCAGGCGCGCCGCCGCTTCTCCAATGTCGAGAAGTCGAGATAAGGCAGCTTGACAGCTCGCTTGATCTTCAGAACACGCGAAGGTTCGAGAAAGACGATCGAACAATGGGTGTCGATCCGCTTTACCGGAACGGTCGGCTGGCGAGACCTGGCCAGGAACGACAATACAGCGGCCTGGCCGATCTCGCCTGTGGCCGCGTCGGGTGTTGATGTCGGCGTCGTCATGGTTTCAAGACGGTTGCGCCGACGAGCTTGCCGTCCCGCAAGCGCGCCAGTGCTTCATTCGCCTGATCCAAGGGAAAGACGGTGACGTGTGTCCGGATTCCAGCTCCTGCCGCTGTCTTGAGAAAGTCGACGCCATCCTGTCGCGTCAGGTTGGCAACGGAAACGATCTGCCGTTCACCCCAAAGGATGTCGTAGGGAAAGCCCGGGATATCCGACATGTGAATGCCGGCACAAACCACGCGTCCGCCTTTGCGCAGCGCGCGCAGCGCGAGCGGGACAAGCGACCCGGTGGGGGCGTAGATGATTGCGGCATCAAGCTCGGCCGGCGGCCGATCTACCGAAGCGCCGGCCCAGCATGCGCCGACCGATAAAGCCAGGTGCTGGGCCTCGGTGTCGCCCGCACGGGTGAAAGCGTACACATCCCGCCCTTGCCAACGCGCCACTTGCGCGACGATATGTCCCGCCGCGCCAAAGCCGTAGATGCCGAGCTTGCGGCCGTCGCCAGCCATCACCAGGGAGCGCCAGCCGATCAGGCCGGCGCAGAGCAGCGGTGCAAGCTCCGCGTCCTCGCCGTCTTCACCGAGCGGGAAGCAGTAACGCGCGTCTGCCACCAGGTGGGTGGCAAAGCCGCCGTCCCGCGTATAGCCGGTGAACAGGGGGGCGTCGCAGAGGTTTTCCTTGCCTTCCCGGCAGTAGGGACAATGCCCGCAGGTCGATCCAAGCCAGGGGACGCCGACGCGTGTGCCAAGATGCGCATGGTCTACGCCGTCACCGATCGCATTGATACGGCCAACCACCTCATGGCCGGGAACGATCGGATAGGCGATGTCGGGCAGTTCCCCGTCGACGACATGCAGGTCGGTGCGGCAAACGCCACAGGCGCCTACCTTGACGCGGACCTCGCCTGGCCCCGGAAGTGGGTCGGGCCGCTCCGCATATTGCAGCCGCGCGCCTCGCGCGGGCAGGATCATGGCGTGCATGACGGGACTCGCTTCGGTCTGTGCCCCTCCTTTGATCACATGACATTGGCCCGGTTTTGATCCCGGTCAAGGGTGGAGTGGCTGCTCCTGATTAACGTTGGCACGTAAGCGACACTCAAACAGGAGGTATTGATGGTCAACGACATGATCCCCGTTCGAACCGAGCGCGCCTTGGCGCGGCGGGAGAACAACCCCTTCACATTTCTGCAGCAGGAGATCGACCGGCTGTTCGATGGATTCGGCCGCAATTTTCCGACATTCGCCCCGTCGCAGGCGATGCCGCGAATGGACGTCAGCGAGACCGACAAGACCGTCGAGATCTCCGCCGAGCTGCCTGGCCTCGAGACTAAGGACGTTCAGCTCAATCTCGCCGACAACACGCTCACGATCCGGGGTGAGAAGAAGAGCGAGCGCGAGGAGAAGGACAATGACTATCACCTGATCGAGCGCAGCTTCGGCGCGTTCTCGCGGTCCGTCGCATTGCCCGAGGGCGTCAGCGCGGAAGACGTCAGCGCCGAAATCGCCAAGGGCGTGCTCAAGGTCACCGTCAAGAAGCCGGCTCCCAAGCAGAGCAGGCAGATCGACATCAAGACGGCGGCGTAGCCGCCCTGCCGGGCGCGTCGCCCGTCGGCGAGCGACGCGCCCACGAAATAGCCATCCATCCAAGGGGATCCGCCATGTACGAGTTTCTTCAGGAAACCGTCGCGAGCAACATGACGAGGTCGGTACGAAGCGTCGCTCCCGAAATGACGGTCAGCGACTTGTACCGGTTGTTCGCAAAAGACGACTATGACGCCTATCCCGTGCTCCGCGACGATGTCGTGGTCGGCTTCGTCACGAAACTCGACGCCCTGAAGGTGTTCGCCTGTCCGACCGATCACATCTTGCCACGTTACGACGATCGGATGGGAACGACGGTCGATGAGATCATGTCGTCCAACGTGATCGCGGTGGAGCCGGACACGAATTTGCAACGTGTTCTGCAGATGATGGTCGCACATCGGCTCAAGAGCCTGCCCGTGATTGACAAGTATCGCCACCTGGTCGGGATCATTGCTCGCGAGGATGTCATGCGGGCTCTGGCGCGCTGCACGAAGCGGCAGGCGCCTCCGCTCGTTCCCTGCGAGACCGTCCGATGTCTACGTTTGGTCTAGAACGGGTTCTTTCGCCTCGAGCGGTCGCACTTGTCGGCGGTAGTTCGCGTCCATCTTCGCTCGGCCTGGCGGTGCTCATGAACCTCAAGGCGTGCGGCTTTTCCGGCCGCATCGCCGTGGTCAATCCGAACTACACTGCGATCGACGGCGAGGTTACATTCCCGGATCTCAAGTCACTTCCATTCGTTCCGGACCTCCTCGCGATCACGGCGCCCGCGACCGCGATTCCCGGAATCATCTCGGACGCTGCCGCGGTCGGTGTCGCCGGTGCGGTGATCCTGTCGTCCGGTCTCGGACACGGTGCCGGCTCGCTTGCCGAGACGGTCGCGCGGACCGCGCGCATGCACCGCATGCGCCTGATCGGGCCGAACTGTCTCGGCGTCATGGTGCCGCGCGCAAAGCTCAATGCGAGCTTTGCCGCGCATCAGCCTGCCGACGGGCGTCTTGCCCTGATCTCGCAGTCGGGCGCCGTCGCTGCCGCGATGATCGAATGGGCGGCAGAGCGGCGGCTCGGCTTCTCCGGCATCGTATCGATCGGAGACCAACTCGACGTCGATGTCGCTGATTTGCTCGACTATTTCGCGCAGGACGATCATACCAACGCGATCCTGCTCTACCTCGAGGCGGTCAAGGATGCGCGTAAATTCATGTCAGCCGCGCGCGCTGCGGCGCGGCTCAAGCCACTGATTGTCGTGAAAGCGGGTCGGATGGCCCAGGGCGCCAAGGCCGCCGCTACCCATACCGGCGCGCTGGCCGGTTCGGACGCAGTCTATGATGCAGCGTTCCGCCGGGCCGGCATGCTGCGCGCATACGACCTTCGGGAATTGTTCGACTGCGCCGAGTTGCTCGGCCGCGGCTTCGTTCCGCGCGGCAACCGGCTGTCGATCCTGACCAATGGCGGCGGGCTCGGCATCCTCGCGATCGACCGGCTCGTTGAGCTCGGGGGCGTTCCGGCGAGCCTGTCGGCGGAGACGATTGCGGCGCTCGGTCAGGTTCTGCCGCAAGGCTGGTCTCGCGCCAACCCCGTCGATATCTCCGGCGATGCCGATGCTGCCCGCTACGTATCTGCACTCGGCGCGCTGCTCGAGGACGCCAACAGCGACGCGGTCCTGGTCATGAACGTGGAAACGGCGGTCGCACCGACCGAAGGAATCGCCGAAGCGGTGGCACAATGTGTTCGTGACCGTCGGACCAGGAAGAGTGACGTTGCCGCGCTGGTGCTTGCATCGTGGGATGGTGCCGACGAGCGCACCGCGGCAACCTTCGAAGCTGCCCGCGTCCCGCATTTTCCCACCGAAGATGACGCGGTGCGCGCTTTCATGTACTTGGTGAGATATCGCGAGGCCTCCATCGCGCTGGCCGCAACTCCGCCCAGTATCGCCGCGACGTTTGCGCCGGAGACGGTGTCGGCACGGCGCGTGATTGCGAAAGCGCTGTCCGAGGGGCGAGGATGGCTTGACCCAGTTGAAATCGTGGCCCTGTTCAAGGCGTACGATATTCCGATTGTTCCGACCGTTGTGGCCCGTGATGCCGACGAAGCCGTAGACAAGGCCGCGCCCTTTCTTGCGCAAGGGTTTGCCGTAGCGGTGAAGCTGTTCTCCCGCGACATCAGGCACAAGTCGGACATCGGCGGTGTCATTCTCGGCTTGCGGACTAGCGAAAGCGTCGCACAGGCGGCCAGGACGGTGCTCGCGCGCGCCCGGGCAGCGCGGCCGGATGCCGTCCTGCAAGGCGTGACGATCCAGCCGATGATCGAGCGGCGGGCGGCGCGTGAGCTGATCCTCGGCATTGCCGATGATCCGACCTTTGGTCCCGTGATCGGGTTTGGCCGCGGTGGCACCGCGGTCGAGGTGATCAACGACAAGGCGCTGGCGCTGCCACCGCTCGACATGAACCTGGCGCGCGACCTGGTGAGCCGGACACGGGTCTCGCGGCTCCTGGCTGCCTATCGCGATGTGCCCGCTGTCCCGGCCGATGTCGTGCCCCTCACCCTCGTCAAACTGGCGCAGATGGCGGCCGATATTCCGGAAGTCGCAGAGCTCGATATCAATCCGCTGCTGGCGGATGAAACCGGCGTGCTCGCGCTCGATGCGCGGGTGGCCGTCCGCAAGCCGGCGCGGCTGTTTGCAGGTCAGACGCGGCTCGCGGTGCGGCCTTACCACGTCGCAATGGGAAGGAGAGCTTGCCCTGAGAGACGGCTCGCGCGTCGTGATAAGACCGTTGCGGCCGGAAGATGAGCCCATGGTCGAGAGCTTCTTCAGGCGTGTAACGGCCGAGGATCTCAGGCTTCGTTTCTTCCAGGCGATGAAGAATTTTTCGCATGCGTTCATTGCCCGGCTGACCCAGCTCGACTATGCGCGTGCGATGGCCTTTGCGGCGCTGGATCCGAGCACCGGCGCCATGGTGGGAGCAGTCCAGCTTCATTCGGACTCGCTCTACGAGAATGCCGAGTACGCTATCCTGCTGCAGTCCGACCTCAAGGGCAGAGGATTTGGGTGGGCGCTGATGCAGCTTCTGATTCAGTATGCGCGGTCGGAAGGGCTGAAGCGGCTGTCAGGTGAAGTGCTGGCCGAGAACACCACCATGCTGAACATGTGCTATGAGCTCGGGTTCACGGCCGTGACAGAGCCGACCGACCACCGGATCGTCAATGTCGTCCTCGACCTCTCCCTTCCGGTGGTGGATGCCTTGGGGGCCGACATCCTGATCCGGCGCAGTCGCGATCAAAGCGGTGTGACGGAGACGACCCGATAGGGGTGTATGCCGTCCGCCTCATGAACGGAGACGTATTCGCCGAGCCGAAAGCGCTCGTTGCCGAAATGATATCCGGCTTCATCGGCTGTCGAACCGGCCACGTCGTAATGGAGGCGCCAGCTGCCGCCCGGACCATGAACGAGATGACCGAGCTGATCGTCTTCCGTGGGGCGCTGACGAACGACGCGGCAAGCCTCGCGATGGGTTTTCCAGGTCTCGACATCGATCCGCGATGCCGTGTCGAGCGGGGCAACGATGATATAGCCGATCGCGGGCGCGCCCTCGGGGTGATCATGCTCGCGCGCGCGCTCAAGCCGAACCTGCCTGAACGAGTGCGGCAACGCAGTGTTTTGCAGAGGCGTGAAGGCGGCGCGATTCATCAGAAATCTCCCTGAACATGCCCGAGCTGCCGGGCAATCTGCTCAATTCTAGAGCCGCGGCGCACCAAGCCGTTGATTTGGGTCAAGCGCATGTCTGGGGCACCGGTGAAGCCGATTGCGCTGGGTCAAACATAACCCTCTCCAGCAGCCTAAGGTGAACTGAAAATTGGAGTCAGAATCTTGCTCAACGCCCCGGCCCTGATATCGAATGCGGACGATCCGCGCGTGCTTAACGCATGTGGGGCCTGGAACGTTGCCAACGTCGAAGCGCTGGAGCGGCTGTGCGCGAACGTCGCGCGTACCGATATCGGCTCGATCGATGTACGTCGTGTCACCGCGCTCGACACCGTCGGGGCCTGGCTTCTGGAAAGGCTTGCCCGCGGTGGCGCTGCCAGAGCATCCCTCACAGGTGCCGACGGTCCATATGGCGACCTGCTGGAAGAGGTACGAGGACTGAACCGTTCCGGCCCCGCCGAACGCAGATCAGTCAACCCCGTGCTGCAGAGGCTCGATCAGCTCGGCCGCGGCAGCAGGCGGTTGGCGTCTGATTCGGCGGCATTCCTGCACATGCTCGGCGCCTTCAGCACAGCGCTGCTCGGCATTCTCAGGCATCCGCGATCGTTCCGGTTGACGTCGACCGTCTATCAGCTCGGCCGGGTGGGCTGGCAAGCGGTGCCGATCATGGTGCTGATCACGTTCCTGATCGGCGCCATCATTGCTCAGCAGGGCATCTTCCATTTTCGTCGCTTCGGCGCGGAATCCTATGTCGTCGACATGGTCGGCATCCTCGTGCTGCGCGAGATTGGCGTGCTGATCGTTGCCATCATGGTGGCCGGACGTTCGGGCAGCGCCTATACGGCCGAGATCGGTGCGATGAAGATGCGTGAGGAGATCGATGCGCTCAGCACCATGGGGCTCGATCCGGTCGCAGTCCTGATTCTGCCGCGGATCCTGGCACTGGTGGTGGCGCTGCCGATTCTCGCCTTTCTCGGCTCGCTCGCGGCGCTCTATGGCGGCGGGCTCGTCGCCTGGCTCTATGGCGGCATGAGTCCGGCGATCTTCATCGCACGCCTTCACGACGCGGTTTCAGTCACTCATTTCGAGGTCGGTATCATCAAAGCGCCATTCATGGCACTCGTGATCGGGCTTGTCGCAGCGGTGGAGGGATTGAGCGTCAAG
Source organism: Bradyrhizobium sp. USDA3010 (assembly GCF_056429065.1). Taxonomy (NCBI): domain Bacteria; kingdom Pseudomonadati; phylum Pseudomonadota; class Alphaproteobacteria; order Hyphomicrobiales; family Nitrobacteraceae; genus Bradyrhizobium; species Bradyrhizobium sp. USDA3010. The sequence goes on along the minus strand of NZ_JBWJZD010000008.1, from coordinate 97,248 downwards.
GGCAGCGCGGAGTCGCTCGGGCAGCAGACGACGGCGTCGGTCGTGAAATCGATCTTCCTGGTGATCGTGCTCGACGGATTGTTCGCGGTGTTCTTTGCTTCGATCGGGATGTAGCCATGGTCGACCCGCCAGCGATCCATATCCGCGACCTCGTGGTCGGCTTCGGCGAGAAGATCATCCTCGATCATCTCGACCTCGACGTGAACGACGGTGAAATTCTCGGCCTCGTGGGTGCGTCCGGCGGCGGAAAGTCGGTGCTGATGCGGTCATTGGTCGGTTTGCTTCCGAAGCGAAGCGGGCAGATCGATTTCGCGGGCGATAGCGATGACGAACGCCGCTGGGGCGTGCTGTTCCAGCAGGGAGCGCTGTTCTCGGCCTTGACGGCTCGCCAGAACATCCAGTTTCCGCTGCGCGAGCGTGCGCGGCTTTCCCTGGGGCTGTTGGACGAAATTGCGGACGCCAAGCTCGAGATGGTCGGCCTTACGCGCGAAGACGGGGACAAGTATCCGTCCGAGCTCTCGGGCGGCATGACCAAGCGGGTTGCGCTCGCGCGGGCACTGGCGCTCGACCCCTCGCTCTTGTTTCTTGATGAGCCGACGTCCGGGCTCGATCCGATCGCGGCGGGCGAGTTCGATACCCTGATCCGGACGCTACATCGGACGTTGCGTTTCACTGTGTTCATGGTGACGCACGACTTGAACAGCCTGCAGGCCATCTGCGACCGCGTCGCCGCCCTTGCCGACGGCAGGATCGCAGCAATCGGGCGGCTGTCATCGGTGCTCAAGTCCGATCACCCCTGGGTCCAGGCTTACTTTCACGGAGCTCGGGCGCAAAAGCTTGGTCTCGGCAATTAGGCAGAGAGAGAGACACATATGGAAATCCGCGCGCCCTACATTGTCATTGGTGCATTCGTATTGTCGGCAATCGTCGCCGTGTTCGGCTTCGTCTACTGGCTGAACAATTTCGCTGGAATCGGAAAGCGGGAGACATATCAGCTCGTCTTTACCGACCCAGTGCCTGGCCTGCTCGTCGGGGCGGGCGTTCTCTTCAACGGTATCCGCGTCGGCGAGGTCACGACCCTTGAACTGGTTCCGGAACGCCCGCGCGAGGTTCGCGCCAGGATCGCAGTCGCCGAGCGCACGCCGGTGCATACCGACACGCGCGTCGGCCTCGACTTCCAGGGGTTGACCGGCGTTCCGGTGATCGCGCTGGAAGGCGGTGATGATCCCCAGGCGCCGCCGGCGCGCGAACCGCTGGTGGCCGAAAAGGGGGCGGGGCGGAGCATGACGCAGGCCGCCCGCGATGCGCTACGCCGGGTCGACGCCGTGCTGTCCGACAACGCCGCGCCGCTGCACAGCACGATCGGCAATCTCAGCACGTTCGCTGAAGGCCTCGCGCGCAATACGCCGAAGCTCGATGGAATTGTGGCCGGACTCGAACGCATGACCGGCGGCGGTGCGCCCACGCCGCGCAAGGTGGCGTATGACCTTCACGCGGTGGACAGCTTCGGCGCGCAACGCCATGCGAATCTGCCCGAGCAGCTGGTCATGGCGGAGCCGACCGCGATCGCCCGCCTCCAGACCCAGCGCTTCTTGTTCTCGCCGGATGAGGAAATTCAGGGATTCGAAGGTGTGCAGTGGAGCGATAGTCTCCCCGTGCTGGTGCAGGCGCGGTTGCTGCAGAGCTTCGAGAATTACGACGTCCAGCATGCGCCACTGCGCGCCGACAGCGGCGTAGAAGGTGCGCCGCGTCTGCTGATCGACCTGCGCCGGTTCGAAATCGTGCAGGGACCGCAACTGCGCGCGACGATCTCCTTATCCGCGAAAATCTTGGATCGAAATGGTCAGGTAAAGGCTGCAAAGCTTATCGAGGGATCCGAAGGAATTAGCTTGCTGACGCCGTCCGGGGCGGCCGCCGCATTCGATAAGGCTTTCGGCACCCTCGCGAGGGAGCTCGTGATGTGGGTTGCGGCGACGGACTGAACCAGATCGTTGCAGCGTCTCACAACGAACGTCCTGGATCAGATTTGCTCGGCGGCTGCCGCCAAGCCAAGGTCGTCGCGACCTAGCGACCTGTGATCAGCAGGCTGCGGCAGTGCCGCGCAATACTGACTTCCTCATTGGTCGGAATGATCAGTACGTCGACCGGGCCGCCCTTCGCGGCGATACGCTGCGCGCCCCGAGCATTTGCGGCCGTATCGATGCTGACCCCAAGCCAGGAGAGGCGATCGCAGATGCTCTGACGGATTTCCGGGGCGTGCTCGCCGATGCCACCGGTGAACACCAGGCCATCGAGGCCGGCGAGGGTATTTGCCATCACGGCGACTTCTGCGGCGACACGAAATGTGAAGAGATCGACGGCTTCGCGAGCCGCAGGATCGTGGCTCGCCAGCAGGGCGCGCATGTCGGCTGACACCCCGGAGACGCCGAGCAGACCCGAACGTTCGTAGAGCAGGTGCTGCACGTCGTCGACCGACATTTTCTCTTCCTGCATGAGATAAAGCAGCACGCCGGGGTCGATCGTTCCACAGCGTGTCCCCATCACGAGACCGTCGAGTGGGGTCAATCCCATCGTGGTGTCGACGCTGTCGCCCTTTCGCAAGGCGCAGAGGCTCGCACCATTGCCGAGGTGTGCTATGACGACGCGCTTGTCGGCCCATTGCGGCGCGATCGCGGCGAGCCGGCTGGCGACGTATTCGAAGGAGAGGCCGTGGAAGCCGTAGCGGCGGATGCCGCGGTGCTCAAATTGCCGCGGAATGGCAAAGCGGCTCACCGGCGGCGCCAGGCGGTGATGGAAAGCCGTATCGAAGCAGGCGATCTGCGTCAGCTCCGGCTGCAGCGACAGCACGGCCCGGACCGGCGCAAGGCAGCGCGGCTGGTGCAGCGGCGCCAGCGGCGTCAAGGCCTCCAGCGCAGCGAGAGTCTGCCCTGCGATGACGACCGGTCCATAGAACTCGCGCCCGCCATGGACGATGCGGTGGCCGACGGCGGCGAGCCTGCCGCCGTCGAGATAATCCTCGATCCAGGCAAATATATCGCTGAACAGGCCGTTGTCCTCCAACGTGCCGCTTGCGCGGCGCTTCTCGAACAGCTGCTTGCCCGAGGCATCGCTCACCACGATGCGCGGGGTCTTCTCCTGCTCGTCAAGCAGGCCCTTGCATTGCAGCTTTGGCTCGGCCGGCGCGACGTCGAACAGGCCGAACTTGATGCTGGACGAGCCGGCGTTGAGAACCAGGACGCTGTCGGACATAGACGGTCTCTCTCGCGTATTCGCCGCCTCAGTCAACGGATTTGTGGTCTGTCGTGCCGTAGGGCCAGACCCAGTTACGGATCTGCGGCATGTCCTCGCCATGCTCGCGCACGTAGCGCGTATGCTCGATCAGGGCGTCGCGGAACTGCTGCTTGACGTGGGCGGCCGCGATGTCGAGCCCCGGCACGCGTTCGATTGCTTCGATGGCGAGATGGAAGCGGTCGAGGCCGTTCAACACCACCATGTCGAACGGCGTCGTGGTGGTGCCTTCCTCCGCAAAGCCCCGCACGTGCATTCCATCATGATTGGTGCGGCTGTAGGTCAGGCGATGGATCAGATAGGGATAGCCATGATAGGCGAAGATGACAGGCTTGTCGCGGGTGAACAGGCTGTCGAAGTCGCGCTCGGACAGGCCGTGCGGATGCTGCTCCGTCGGCTGCAGCGTCATCAGGTCGACCACGTTGACGACGCGGATCTTCAACGTCGGCAGCGCCTTGCGGAGTAGATCGACGGCGGCGAGCGTCTCCAGAGTCGGAACGTCGCCGGCGCAGGCCATCACCACGTCTGGCTCGGCGTCGACTGCTTCGGTGCCGGCCCACTTCCAGATGCCGATGCCCGCCTCGCAATGGGTGATCGCATCGCGCATCGAGAGCCATTGCGGCGCGGGTTGCTTGCCGGCGACAATCACATTGATGCGGTCATAGGTCCGCAGGCAGTGTTCCGCGACCCAGAGCAGGGAGTTCGCATCAGGAGGGAAGTAGACGCGGACGATGTCGGCCCTCTTGTTGGTGACGAGATCGACGAAGCCGGGATCCTGATGACTGAATCCATTATGGTCCTGACGCCAGACATGCGAGGTGAGGAGATAGTTCAGCGACGCGATCGGCCGCCGCCAGGGCAGCGCCCGCGAGACCTTCAGCCATTTGGCATGCTGGTTGAACATCGAATCCACGATGTGGATGAAGGCCTCATAGCATGAGAAGAAACCGTGGCGGCCCGTAAGCAGGTAACCTTCAAGCCAGCCCTGGCAGAGATGCTCGCTTAAGACTTCCATCACTCGCCCGTCATGAGCCAGATGGACGTCATAGGGCTCGATGCCCTCCATCCAGACCCGGTCGGTGGCCTCGAAGACCGCGTCGAGCCGGTTGGATGCGGTTTCGTCCGGACCCATGATGCGGAAATTGCGGGCCTCCGCATTCAGCTCAACGACCTCGCGCAAGAACTTGCCGAGTTCTCGCGTTGCTTCGGCGACGGCGTCACCCGGAGCGGTGACCTCGACCGCATACGCACGGAAATCCGGCAGCTTCAATTCCCGCTTCAGCAGGCCCCCGTTGGCGTGCGGGTTCGCCCCCATCCGACGGTCGCCTGCAGGCGCAAGGGCTTGCAATTCAGGTACGAGCCGGCCGTTCGAATCGAACAGCTTGTCGGGCTCGTAGGTGCTCATCCAATGTTCGAGCAGTTTCAGATGCTCGGGGTTGCCATGCGGGTTGGCGATCGGCACCTGATGTGCACGCCAGAAGCCTTCGACCTTCAGCCCGTCGACTTCCTTCGGCCCGGTCCAGCCCTTCGGGCTGCGCAGCACGATCATCGGCCATCGCGGTCGCTTAAGGCCGCCGGTCTGCTGGCGTGCGGCTTGCTGGATCGAGCGGATGCCGGCGAGCGCGGTGTCGAGCGTGTCGGCCATCAACCGATGCATGGCATGCGGATCGTCGCCTTCGACGAACAGCGGCTCGTAGCCGTAGCCGATGAAGAGGCTGCGGACTTCCTCATCATCCATCCGCCCAAGCACGGTGGGATTGGCAATCTTGTAGCCATTGAGGTGCAGGATTGGCAGCACTGCGCCGTCATGTACCGGGTTCAAGAACTTGTTGGAATGCCAGGACGCCGCAAGCGGACCGGTTTCCGCCTCGCCGTCGCCGACGACGCAAACGGCGATCAAATCGGGGTTGTCGAACACTGCGCCATACGCGTGAACCAGTGCATAGCCGAGCTCGCCGCCTTCGTGGATCGAGCCGGGCGTTTCCGGCGCCGCGTGGCTGGGAATGCCGCCGGGGAAGGAAAACTGGCGGAACAGCTTGCGCAAGCCGTCCGCATCGCGCGTCACCTCCGGGTAAATTTCCGTGTACGTGCCTTCGAGATAGGTGTTCGCGACCATGCCGGGACCGCCATGGCCGGGACCGCAGATGTAGATGACGTTGAGATCGGAAGTGCGGATTGCGCGATTGAGGTGGGCATAGATGAAATTGAGCCCCGGCGTGGTGCCCCAATGCCCGAGCAGGCGCGGCTTGATATGCTCGGGCTTCAGCGGCTCTTTCAGGAGGGGATTCGCCAGCAGATAGATCTGTCCAACGGAGAGGTAATTGGCGGCTCGCCAATAACGATCGAGCAGCTCAAGATCATCCGTGCGCGCTTGCTCGTTTGGAGTGGTCGCAGATTGCATGTCGCTCTCCAGGGATTCAAAGATGACCTCGGACGCCGCTATCGGTTCCACATTAGAGGGCGAATATGACGGGAATGGCTTGAGCCAGCTCAAAGATGCACGCCAATTCGGACCGGATCGTCAACGCTCCCACTGACGTGCATCACCATGAGACGTTCAAGGAACGGAAAGCTCGATGTCGCAAACGGAACCGGACGCCCACGAGGTCAGTTTCGCTCGCGCTCCAGGAGTTCCGGCGATGCGTCGCTTCGTAAGCATGCCTGCGTTGGCGTGGCGCCACGCGGTCGAGGACAACATCCGTCACCTGCCTGCGCTCTGTCGTCAGCTCACCCGGCGGGACAAAAAGATGCCCGGCAAAATCGAGCCGGGCATTAAATATCGAGACAACCTCCCGGGAGTATGGGGTGCTCGTCCTAGTAACTTCATGTAAGCATGCAGCGGCCCGCGGCGGTTTGATCCAGCGCAAGGAATCGAAGATTGCGCCTCACCGCAAATGGAGAGCGGATGGTTCTTGCTCCAGGTCGTTTGGCACCGTTCCATATGTCCTCAGCACGGTGGTTCTCATCGCCGGATGGCCGGTACGGACGACAGCTGCGGCACCAGCGTGGCCGAATGTCTTCCATAAGTGCTTGGCATGCTCTATCGCCGCTGCAGGGCTGGCGCACTTGGCCTGCTGGCCCGGAACGAGCCCGCCATCGGTCCGATCGTACGGCAGGGCAATGAAATGCGTGATCCCGTCCATTGATGCCCCTTTCTCGTTCGGTCGACGTCACCCAGCAAAGCCTTATGGCGACAGTATCTTGATCTGCCTCAGCTCATTTCGTTTTGATCCGGATCAAGGCGGAATAGGCGCATCTCGTTTGCTGTTGATGGTCGAAAGGGAGCTTGCTTGCTATTGAGCTTCCTCCTCTCGAACTGTCGCTGGAAACCGAGCAGAAGTTGGCTGCGGTACTCTCGAGCGAGTGCGCGCGTTCGGCAGCAGCTTAGGGCTAGAGCCCGGCAGCGATCGCGATCCGCATCAGCTCCGACATGCTGCGCGCATTGGTCTTGGCCATCAGGTTCGCTCGGTAAACCTCGACCGTGCGCGGGCTGATGCCAAGGTCATGGGCGATCACCTTGTTGATCTTGCCCGCCACGAGCCCTCGCAATACATCACGTTCGCGCGGCGAGAGGTCCACCAGACGAGCTTCAGCGTCGCGCTTGACCGTTTCGTCGGCCGGTGCTGCTGACTGTGTTTGCAGGGCCTCGCGGATCGCACGCAACAGCGCTTCGTCCTCGAACGGCTTTTCGATGAAGTCAACCGCGCCAGCCTTCATCGCCTCGACCGCAAGTGCGACGTCGCCATGGCCAGTCATCAGAATGACGGGGCATGCCGCTGCGTCAGCCTTGAGTTTGCGGACCAGTTCGAGGCCGCTCATGCCGGGCATGCGTATGTCGGATACGATGCAGTCGACCGTACTGCTCTTGAGATGATCGAGAAAACTGGTTGCCGTCTCATAAGTCGTTACGGCAAAGCCGTTGACATCGAGCAGGAATGCCAGTGAGTCCCGCATCGCCGGATCGTCGTCGATGACAAGAATTGTACGCCGCGTCGTCATGCTTCTTCTCCGTCCTCCGCGAACGGGAGGATGAACTGAAAAACCGTGCCGCCTCCGGAGTTTGGCATCACATCGATGCGTCCACCATGGGATTCGATGATGGTCCGGCAGATCGAGAGGCCGACGCCCATGCCATGCTCCTTTGTCGTGATAAAGGGCTGAAACAGGCGGTCGGCGATGTCAGGGCTGATGCCCGGACCGGTATCGGCAATGGTGAACGTCGCTACACCGTTAGTCTTGGTGACGCCGATGGTCAATTCGCGGCGCGGGCTGGAGGCCATCGCCTCGATCGCATTGCGAATCAGGTTGAGCACGACCTGCTGAATCTGGATCTTGTCGACGATGATCGAGGGCATGTCCCGGTCGCTGCGGATCGCGAACCTGACGCCCTGCTCCTTGGCGCCGAGCAGCGCTAATGCGACAGCTTCTTCAAGCAGGGTAGCCGGGCTCTCCAGGGAGTGTTGGGTTTCGCCCTTGGCGACGAATTCGCGCAGACGCTTGATGATGTCGCCAGCCCGTAGCGCTTGCTGCGCGGCCCGCTCGAGTGCGTCCCGAATGCGGGTAGCGTCCGGTGTCTCCGACGCCAGCAGTGCCCTAGCACCGTGCATGTAGTTCGTAATGGCTGATAGCGGCTGGTTGATCTCATGCGCGATTGAGGACGCCATCTCGCCCATGGCGGTCAGTCGCGACACATGGACCAGCTCGGACTGCAGTTCCTGAAGCCGCCGTTCCTGCGCACGACGCTCGGTGAGATCGCGGATAAAGCCGGTGAAAAAGCGTTCTCCGCGTACCTTGGCCTCGCCGACGGCGAGCTCCATCGGAAAGGTCGAGCCGTCGCTCCGTTCTCCGACCACGATCCGGCCAATGCCGATGATGCGCCGTTCGCCCGTCGTAAGGTAACGTTCGAGATACCGGTCGTGCTCGCCGCGATAGGGCTGGGGCATCAGGCTCGAGATGTTCTTGCCGACGACCTCGTCCGGTTTCCAGCCAAACAGCCGCTCAGCCGCCGAGCTGAAGGAACGAATAATACCGTGGTCGTCGATGACGATCATGGCGTCAGGGATCGTGTCGAGGATCGACTGTAGATGGGCCTGGCGATTTTGCGCCTGATCGCTTTCCCTCAAGAGCCGGTCGCCCATGAAGCCGAGGATCGGGCCGAGGATCGCAAAGCAAGCGATATCCATCAGATTCGCAGGTTCAGTAACCAGGCTTGTCCCGAGGAATTTGGCGCTGATGACAAGGCAGAGCAGGGTGGTGACGATCGCTGGGCCGCGACCGCCGGCGAAAGCGGCAAACAGCACGGCGGGCACATAGATGATCGTGAAGGTCCGGTCTTCGAAATAACTATCAAGCCCCGCGCGCACCGCGAATACGAGCGCGGCCGCTGCCACGGCAGTGCCATAGCGGTACCAGATGCGATCGGACATATTTCCCCGGCGAAGCCCTTAGCTGGATCGATACTACAACGTTCGGACGGCCGAAGCCACCGGCCGCTCGGCACGAGCCGGCCACGGCGGCGGGGACAGGTCTATCTGATCCAGGCACGCCAATGCGTCGGCTGCACCAGGATGCGTTCGGCGGTCTCCGCCTTTACCCAGCTGCCCGGGATGCGGCGGCATGGAAAGACGAGCTTGTGAATGGCGTTGCCTTCGATCACGGCGAGTTCAAGATCTCGACCGAAGGGGGCCGTTGCGACCCCCTCCCATGTCGCGCTGACGCCGGCCTCTCGGCGTTCTGGAGCGTCGCGTGTTGGCACGTCAGGCTGCCTCCTGAATAGCCTCGTCGACACTGCTGGTCTTTCTTGCAAACAGGTTCAGCTCGATCGTACCCAGCGAACGCGCGGTCTCGATCGCGTACGTCGCGTCGTTCGCGCCGCGTGCAGTGACGCCCTTGGCCCAGTCCTGCAGAGCCGTGATCTTCTCGGCCACCGAGGCGGTGGAATTGAACCTGCGGAAAAGCTCCCAGGCTTCGTTCGATTCGATCTGGATCTGCTCGAACCAGTGCCGGTTTGCCTCGATCAGTTTCTCCGAGAATTCCGACTGCACCGCCATCGCCCGCTTCGCGTAGCTCTGGACGGCGTCGGAGACGGGACGGGCTTCGCTATGGTCTGTCATGTCTAACATCCTTCGTTGAGCGAAGTATTGCTTCTCATGCGGGTGGCGCCTGCGCGTTGACGCGCGTCAACTCCGGCCCGCGCTGGTTCTCGCGACCAGGCTAGCTGCGCTTGGGACTGACGACGGCACCGGTTCGCAGATTGATGAAGTGGACGCCATCGCAGGCAGCGCAGGAGATCGAGTGCAACTCGTCAGCCAGGGGCTCGGATGCGTCGGCGGGTAGCAAGCCTTGAACTCGATCGCCGGTATTTGGACACGAGAAGATGATGGGGCGCCAAGCCCTTATGTCTGCCATTTGCACGATCCTGACGGACGACCATCCTTAACGGTGGCGCGGCGCTCCGCTTTGATGCAGGTCAAAATTCCAGGGGTGGTCGGATTGGGGCAGGCGGCGGCCTAGAACGGTCGGCGCCGACGGAGCTGGTGGGTGCTCGACTTGGCGGGTTGCCTGAGCGGCCGCCTTGGCGGCAAGCGCATCCTGGCGAACGTTACGATGACAATCGTCAGCACTCCCATCGAGGCAAGCAGGTTCTGCAACATGATTCTGATCTCCTGACAGGGCGTCAGCATCGTCGATCATCGGTCGCGTCGCCTTGATTTCCGTCAAGCGCAGGCGTTGAGGAAGATCAAAGCCGATGAGCCGATAGCGTGTGACCTTGGTGGCAGGCGATGGAAGGAGAGCGGCAATGCGCGCACATCAGATCATGGCGAGACACGTCATCACCGTTGGAACCGAGACATCCATTCTCGATGCAGCGAAGCTGATGATGGATCACCATATCAGCGGCTTGCCGGTGGTCGATGCGGCTGGAAGATTGGTCGGAATCCTGTCGGAGAGCGATTTTCTGCGGCGAAGCGAGATCGGTACGCAACGCCGGCGTGGCCGCTGGTTTCAGTTCCTTCTCGGCTCCGGCTATGCAGCCGCGGACTTCGTCCACGAGCGCGGGCGGAAGGTCGGAGAGATCATGTCGTGCGATCCCGTCACCGTGACGGAAGAAACGCCTCTGCCTGATCTGGTCGATGTCATGGAGAAGAAGGGCGTCAAGCGGCTGCCGGTGATGAACGACGGGCGCCTCGTTGGCCTCGTGACACGCGCGGACCTGCTGCGGGCAGTAGCGTCCATCGCACACCAGGTTCCGGATCCCACGGCGGATGACGAGCATATCCACGATCGCATCGTACGGGCACTCGACGGTGCAAACTGGTGCCCGCTCGGGCTGCAAGTCTCGGTGCGCAACGGCGTGGTGCATCTCCGCGGAGTCATCATGGATGAACGGGCGAGGCAGGCGGCGATTGTCGCCGCGGAGAATGTCGCGGGCGTCAAGGAAGTGCACGATCACCTGTGCTGCGTCGATACCTATTCCGGATTCTATATCCAATCCGCGGAAGACGAACGAGCGGCTGCCGCGAAAGCTACGAGGGAGATGGCAGGATGATCGCTCGTCCCGCAATCCTGTTGTTCCCGTTGATCGCGACCGCAGTGGTCAGCGCAGAAGTCGTGGGATTCGCCGTAACGTTACTTGCGATCTGCCTGATCGTCGGCTTCGCGATCGTTGCCGCCGGTTGGACCGTCAACGGCAAGACGATGTCAATATCAGCAGTCCGGCCGTCATCCGCAGACCGGAAATCTCACCGCAAATAGCAGCTCCCGTCCGGCCCTGTTTGCGGATCTGGTGAGCTGCGCGTCACGATAAGTGCGCGGCTCATGGACGTTGTGGTCGGGATCGCTGCTGGCCTTGCTCGCATTCGCTATCCTCCACAGATACGACGTCTGCTCCTGCGCGACATTCTTGCGAAAGATCAATACCGGCATCGCGCACTCATGGCAGCGTAAATAACAATCAACCAGCCCATGCGAGGGTGCCATGCCATCATTTGATGTTCGTTTCATCAAGACCGTTTGCGACGACACCGGCCATGAACACCGCGCCTGCCAGGCAGCGTTCAAGGTCGACGCTGCCTCGCTTTCCACGGCTGCACAGTTGGCCGAGGCCGACTTCTGCAGACAGAAGGGTGTTCGAGACTGGACGATCTTTGCCGATTCCATGGAGCTTCGGACACCGCCGGCTTTGCCATCAGCTTGGGGCGGCTGACGATTTTTGGGCGGCGATCGCGATCGACTGCCGCGGCATCGCGTTTGACCAAGATCAAATCGGAAATCAGCTTCCTTAGCTAAAGGTGGAGAGCCAAAAAGGGGGGATGAGAAATGACCGATCGATCAGCTGGCAATAGCCCGCCGCAGTTCGAGAGTCTCATCGGTCGCTTGCGTGCGTTTCTGTCTCGATGCCGCGAATTCGATCTGATGACCGATCGGGAGGTCGACGAGATCGCGCATGAGCTCAATCTCTCGACGTCGGACCTTCGTGCGCTCGCCCGCGAGCGAGGCTCGCCGGAGTTGCTGAGCAAGCGTCTCGAGCATGCAGGTTTGTCCGAGCAGATGCTCGCCTCTTCCCATTGCGATGTGTTGCGTGATCTGCAGCGAGTGTGCGGTCTATGCCGTGAGAAGGCACGTTGTGCCGCGGATCTCGCGCGGGAGCGGCGCGCCAGTCCGGCAAGATATTGTCCGAACGAGCTGACCCTGGCCGCGCTGGGCCGCGGCGCCAGCGGCACGCGGCTTGGCGCAGGAATTGATGCCGATCAAACGGCTGCCAGCGAGAGTGTGATTTTCATGACGTCATCGCACCCAAAGAAAGCCTCCACATGACAGGTCCATCTTCCGTTTCAAAGTCGATGACGATGGGCGAAGCCGGCTTGGCGTCGGTACTCGCAGCTTTTGCCTTCGTCAGCTTTCTCGGCGCGGCGATGGGGCACGATGCGGCGTTCAGCTTTCACGCGTCGCTTGCTTGCGCCGCCAGCCTGATCTCCGTGATCATGATCGGCAATCGCTACCTTGACCGTCCGGCGCAACTGCCTCCGGCGGAGATCGGCGGCCGCCCCAATTACAATCTCGGCCCGATCAAGTTCGCTTCCGCCATGGCGATGTTCTGGGGCATCGCGGGTTTCACGGTGGGTTTGATCATCGCCATGCAGCTGGCCTGGCCGGCGCTTAACTTCGATCTGCCCTGGACGACATTCGGTCGCCTGCGGCCGCTGCATACGTCGGCCGTGATCTTCGCGTTCGGCGGCAACGTCCTGATCGCAACGTCGTTCTATGTCGTGCAGAAGACCTGCCGCACGCGCCTTGCAGGCGACCTGTCGCCCTGGTTCGTCGTGGTCGGCTACAACTTCTTCATCCTGATCGCCGGCACGGGCTACCTGCTCGGCGTCACCCAGTCGAAGGAATACGCCGAGCCGGAATGGTACGCCGACCTCTGGCTGACGATCGTCTGGGTGACGTATCTGCTCGTGTTCCTGATGACGCTGGTGAAGCGCAAGGAGCCGCATATCTTCGTCGCCAACTGGTTCTACCTGGCGTTCATCATCACGATCGCGGTGCTCCATCTCGGCAATAACCCCGCGCTGCCGGTCTCTTTCCTCGGCTCGAAGTCCTACATCGCCTGGGGCGGTGTGCAGGATGCGATGTTCCAGTGGTGGTACGGCCACAATGCGGTCGGTTTCTTTCTGACCGCCGGCTTCCTGGCGATCATGTACTACTTCATCCCGAAGCGGGCGGAGCGTCCGATCTATTCCTACCGGCTTTCGATCATCCATTTCTGGGCACTGATCTTCCTCTACATCTGGGCCGGCCCGCATCACCTGCACTACACGGCGCTGCCGGACTGGGCGCAGACGCTCGGCATGACATTCTCGATCATGCTCTGGATGCCGTCCTGGGGCGGTATGATTAACGGCCTGATGACGCTGTCGGGAGCCTGGGACAAGCTGCGCACCGATCCCGTGCTGCGCATGATGGTGGTGTCGGTCGCGTTCTACGGCATGTCGACCTTCGAAGGCCCGATGATGTCGATCAAGGTGGTCAATTCGCTGAGCCACTATACCGACTGGACCATCGGCCATGTGCATTCCGGTGCATTGGGCTGGGTCGGCTTCGTCTCGTTCGGCGCACTGTATTGCCTCGTCCCGTGGCTGTGGAATCGCCAGCTCTACAGTCTGAAGCTCGTCAACTGGCACTTTTGGATCGCGACGATCGGCATCGTGCTCTACATTTCCGCGATGTGGGTGTCGGGGATCCTGCAGGGCCTGATGTGGCGTGCCTACACCTCGCTCGGCTTCCTCGAATACTCCTTCATCGAGTCCGTCGAGGCCATGCATCCCTTCTACATCATCCGTGCGGCCGGCGGCGCGCTGTTCCTGGTCGGGGCCCTGATCATGGCCTTCAATCTCTGGATGACGGTCAACGCCGGCCAAGCCAGCGAAACCGAGGGCGCCGGTGCTCTCCAGCCTGCCGAATAGGTCAAGACATGTCTCTCTGGAACAGACACAAGATCTTTGAGAAGAACTCGATCATCCTGATCGTCGGCATTCTCGTCGTCATTGCGATCGGCGGGCTGGTCGAGATCACTCCGCTGTTCTACCTGAAGAGCACGATCGAGGCGGTCGATGGCGTACGCCCCTATACGCCGCTCGAGCTCGCCGGCCGCAACATCTATGTCCGCGAGGGCTGCTATCTCTGCCACTCGCAGATGATCCGGCCGCTGCGCGACGAGGTCGAGCGCTACGGCCACTACTCGCTGGCCGCCGAGAGCATGTATGACCATCCGTTCCAGTGGGGCTCCAAGCGGACCGGACCGGACCTTGCGCGCGTCGGCGGCAAGTACTCCGACGACTGGCACGTCACGCACCTGATCAATCCACGCTCGATCGTCCCGCAATCGGTGATGCCCGGATACCCGGCGCTCGCCAGGACGGAGCTCGACCCATCGGACGCCGCGGCCCATCTACGCACGAATCGCGCGGTCGGCGTGCCCTATACCGACGAGCAGATTGCAAACGCGGCCGCCGATCTCAAGGCGCAGGTCGACCCCGACAACCCCGGCTCCGACGCGTTCCAGAAGCGCTATCCGAAGGCGGTGGTCCGCAACTTCGACGGCAAGGCCGGCAATCCGACCGAACTCGACGCGCTGATCGCCTATTTGCAGATGCTCGGCACGCTCGTCGACTTCAAGCTCTACAACGAAAAAGCCAATCTGCGCTGAGGGCACGAGCATGAAAGCGATCATTCAAGTCGAGAATTTTGCGTCGAGCCTGGTCGGTACACTTTGGACCCCGGTCTTTGTCGGGATCTTCATCGCCATTGTCGTCTACGCGCTTTGGCCCCGTAACAAATCTCTCTTCGATGCTGCAGCCCGGATGCCGCTGCGGGAGGACTGACCGATCATGAGCGAGCACAATGAGATCGACCGCGTTTCCGGCCGCAGCACGACCGGTCATGAGTGGGATGGCATCAAGGAACTGAACACGCCGCTGCCGCGGTGGTGGGTCCTGACATTCTATGCAACGATCATCTGGGCGATCGGTTACTGGGTCGTCTATCCGGCCTGGCCGCTGGTCTCGGGCTACACTACCGGTCTGTTCCAGTACTCCACTCGTGCCAGTGTCGCGACCGACCTTGCCGATCTCGAGAAGCTGCGCGGCGAGAAGATGGCGGTGCTCGGCAACGCGTCGCTGGCCGAGATCGAGAAGGATCCGGCCCTGCTGGCGCTGGCACGTGCCCGCGGCAAGACCGTGTTCGCCGACAATTGCGCGCCGTGCCACGGCAGCGGCGGCGCGGGTGCAAAGGGCTATCCGAATCTGAACGACGACGATTGGCTGTGGGGTGGTTCGCTTGACCAGATCATGCAGACCATCCAGTTCGGTGCACGTTCCGGACACGCAAAGACCCATGAAGGGCAGATGCTGGCATTCGGCCGCGACGGCGTCCTCAAGAAGGACGAGATCGTGACCGTCGCCAACTACGTGCGCTCACTTTCCGGCCTTTCCACCGCGCCGAAGTTCGATCCCGCTGCCGGAAAGAAGCTATTCACCGAGAACTGCACCAGCTGCCACGGTGACAACGGCAAAGGCAACCCGGAGCTCGGCGCGCCGAACCTGACCGATCAGATCTGGCTCTACGGCTCCGACGAGGAGACGCTGGTCGAGACCATCACCAATGGCCGCGCCGGCGTGATGCCGGCCTGGGTCGGCCGGCTGGACCCGGTCACCGTCAAGGCACTGACGGTCTATGTGCACTCGTTGGGGGGCGGCAAGTAGCCGCCACCGCGAGGGCGTCCGGGTTCATTGACCGAGGTCAAACCCGGACCTCGTGCGGGGATGTAGGTTTCAACGAGAGCCTCATTCGAGCAATCCATGAACAAGCCCGTGCCCCCTGATGAACTCATAACCGACGAAGACGGGCCGCTTTATGCGCCTCGCAAGAAGGTTTTTCCCCAGAGCGTCTCCGGCCGATTCCGTTCGATCAAATGGCGGCTGATGGCCGTTTGCCTCGGCGTTTACTATCTGCTGCCCTTCGTGCGCTGGCATCGGGGCCTCGGCGCGCCCGATCAGGCGGTCCTGATCGATTTTCCCAACCGCCGCTTCTATTTCTTCTTCATCGAGCTGTGGCCGCAGGAGGTCTACTACTTCACGGGCCTTCTGGTGCTGGCGGCGTTCGCCTTGTTCCTGATGAACGCGCTGGGCGGCCGAATCTGGTGCGGTTATCTCTGCCCGCAGACGGTCTGGACCGATCTGTTCTATGCGGTCGAGCGCCTGGTCGAAGGCGACCGTCGCGCACAGATGAAGGCCGATGCCGGGCCAATGACCGTAAAGCGCGCCGGTCGCCGAGTGCTGAAGCACGCGATCTGGCTGATGATCGCGTGGTGGACCGGCGGCGCATGGGTGCTCTACTTCGCCGATGCACCGACTCTGGTGCGCGACCTGGCGACCTTTCAGGCACCGGCGATCGCCTATCTCTGGATCGCGATGCTGACCGCGTCGACCTACCTGCTGGCCGGCTATATGCGCGAGCAGGTCTGCGTCTATATGTGCCCGTGGCCGCGGATCCAGGCCGCACTGACCGACGAATGGGCGCTCAACGTCACCTACAAATACGATCGCGGCGAGCCACGTTGCTCGGTCAAGAAGGCGTTCGACATTCGCTCGCTCGGCGAGAAGGCCGGCGATTGCATCGATTGCAACCAGTGCGTTGCCGTGTGCCCGACCGGGATCGACATCCGCGATGGCGCGCAGCTTGGCTGTATCCAGTGCGGCCTGTGCATCGATGCCTGTGACGCCGTCATGACCAAGGTCAGCCGCAAGACGGGTCTGATCGGATACGACAACGATATCAACGTTCAGCGGCGCGTTACCGGCAAGCAGGAGATTTTCAAGCCCGTTCGCGCCCGTACCGTCGTCTACGCCAGCCTGATCACCGTGGTCTGCGCGGTGATGCTTTACGCGCTGATGTCGCGAACCCTGCTCGACGTCAACGTGCTGCACGACCGCAATCCGATCGCGGTGCGTCTCAGCGACGGCGCGATCCGCAATGGATACACACTGCGCTTCCTCAACAAGCGCGGCTTCGATCGTGTGATCGCGATCGACGTCGATGGACCGGCCGACGCGAAGTTGCACGTCATCGGTGCGGACTCGGTGACGCCAGACCGTCCGATGATCGTCCTTGGCCGCGACACCACCACCGAGCTTCGCGTGCTGGTGACGGCACCGCTAGATGAAAAAGCGGAAAAGTCGGTGCCGGTCACGTTCCGCGTCACTGACATCGGCCTCGGAGAGGTCGCCTCCGCGACCGACCATTTCGTCCTTCCATAACGATGGAATCCAGCCATGGCAGCCTCAAGTTCAGTCGCACGACCCATCACCGGACGTTTCGTCCTGGTCACGACGATCGCATTCTTCGCCGTCGTGATCAGCGTGAACATGGTCATGATGCGCCTTGCCATCACCACACTTCCGGGCACTGAGGTCGACAGCGCCTATAGCGCCGGCCTCGCCTATCAGCGCGAGATCGACGCGGCAAGACAACAGAACGAGCGCGACTGGCAGGTTCATGCGCATATTGATCGGCAGCCTGATGGGACCGCCGCAATAGCACTCGAGGTGCGCGATCACGCCGGCGCACCCCTGACCGGATTGAGTTTCCTCGCTCGGCTCGAACGACCAATCGATCGTCGTGCCGATCGGGAGATCGGGATCGGTGAGGCGGGCGTTGGTACTTATCGTGGCCGAGCCGAGGGCGTCGCCGCGGGGCAGTGGGACCTGGTGATCGAGGGCGACGCGGAAGGCCGTCGCATGTTCCTGTCGAAGAACCGAATCCTGCTGAACTGAGGGGAAATCTCATGCAGGCGGATATCGATTTCTCTCACTATCTGAAGAGCGCGGGCACCGGGCTCGTCCATCTCGATCTCGCAGTCGAGGGCATCAATTGCGCGGGCTGCATGGCCAAGATCGAGCGCAATCTGTCAACCATACCGGACGTCACCTCGGCTCGCGTGAACCTGACCGACAGCCGTCTGGCGCTGGAATGGAAGGCGGGTGCTCTTGATCCGGCGCTGTTCGTAAGCCGGCTCGCGGAGCTCGGCTACAAGGCCTATCCGTTCGAGCGGAATGATGCCGAAACGCTGGAAGCGCAGCGAGCGCAAGGCCTGTTGCGCCGGCTGGGCATCGCCGCCTTTGCCGCGATGAACGTCATGATGCTGTCGATCCCGGTATGGTCCGGCAACGTCTCCGACATGCTACCGGAGCAGCGCGATTTCTTCCACTGGCTGTCGGCGCTGATCGTGCTGCCGGCCGCAGCCTATTCGGCGCAGCCGTTCTTCTCGTCGGCGCTGTCAGCCCTGCGAGCGCGCGGCGTCAACATGGACGTTCCGATCAGTATCGGTATCGTGCTCGCGCTGGCAATCTCGGTGATCGAGACGATAAATCACGCCGAACATGCCTATTTCGATGCCGCGATCATGCTGATCGCTTTCCTGCTCGCCGGTCGCTACCTCGATCAGAACATGCGACGGCGTACTCGAGCCTTTGCCGGTAACCTCGCGGCGCTGAAGGCGGAGACCGCGACGAAGTTCATTAGCCCAACCGAGATCAGAACGGTCCCGGCAGCTGCGATCCGCCCCGGCGACATCGTGCTGCTGCGGCCCGGCGAGCGCTGCGCGGTCGACGGCAACGTGATCGAAGGCCGCTCGGAGGTCGATCAGAGCCTGATTACGGGCGAAACCTTGCCGGCAATGGCGGCGCCTGGCAGCGCCGTGTTCGCGGGCACGCTGATCCGTTCCGGCACATTGCGCGTCCGCGCGTCGGCGGCCTCGGGTGGCACGCTGCTGGATGAGATATCTCAGCTGCTCGATCGCGCGCTCCAGGCGCGCTCGCGCTATCTTCGACTGGCGGAGCGTGCATCAAGGCTCTATGCCCCGGTGGTGCACGCGACCGCGTTGCTCACGATGCTGGGCTGGCTGGCATATGGCGCGAGCTTTCATGATTCGATCGTAACAGCGATTGCAGTCCTGATCATCACCTGTCCCTGCGCATTGGGTCTTGCGATTCCTGCCGTGCAGACCGTTGCATCCGGTACGCTGTTCGGATCGGGCGTGCTGCTCAACGCCGGCGATGCGATCGAGCGCCTCGCCGAGGTCGACCGGGTGATCTTCGACAAGACGGGCACGCTGACGCTGCCCGAACTCGATGTCACCAATTTCGCAAGCATTCCCGACGACGTCATCGAGCTTGCCGGCCGGCTGGCCCTGTCGAGCCGTCACCCGGTCGCGGCCGCCGTGGCGCGCGCGGCCGGCGCCGCCGCCCCGCTGCCGGGTATCGAGGAAGATCCGGGGCAAGGCGTCCACGGTTACCATCAGGGTCACCCGATCCGGCTTGGCCGGCCGTCGTTCTGCGGTGCCGACAGCCTCGCCAACGAGCTTCTGCATCGCGACCCTGAGGCCTCTGTCGTCGCATTCAGCCATGGCGACACCAGGCACGTCTTCGCCGTTCGCCAGAAGCTGCGGGCCGACGCGGCTGACGTTGTCTCGGGTCTGGAACGGCTCGGCCTGGCGGTCGAGATCGTTTCCGGGGACCGCGAACCCGCCGTTCGACTCGCGGCCGAGACGCTCGGCATCCATGAATGGCGTGCCGGGGTTTCTCCGGTCGACAAGATCGCCCGGATCGAGGAACTGGCGCGTCAGGGCTGCAAGGTGCTGATGGTCGGTGACGGCCTCAACGATGCCCCGGCGCTAGCCGCGGCGCATGCCTCGATGTCGCCGGTTAGTGCGACCCATGTGAGCCAGGCGGTCGCGGATGCGGTCTTTCTCGGCGAACGCCTCGCGCCGGTGCGGACAGCGATCGTGGTCTCGCGCAAGGCGCTGCGCTTGATGCGGCAGAACCTCTGGCTTGCCGTGGTCTACAACGTCCTTGCGGTTCCGATCGCGATCGCAGGCTTGGTGACGCCGCTCATCGCAGCGGCGGCGATGTCCGGCTCGTCGGTGCTGGTCATGCTCAACGCGATGAGGGCGCGGGGGCGGGGGACGGTCTGATGGAAGTCCTGGTCTATCTGGTTCCGCTCGCCCTTGCCCTCGGCTTCGTCGGCCTGCTGGGCTTTCTATGGTCGCTGAAGAGCGGCCAGTATGACGATCTCGATGGCGCGGCGTGGCGGGCAATTGCCGACGACGAACCCGCGAACGATCAGGGGCCGTCCAAATAGTGAAAATAGACCAGCGAGACTGCCGAGACGACAGTCAGCGCCGTGCTGGCGAGCGCCAGGATCAGCGTCCAGTCGGGACGCCACTGCGACGGAGAAGCACGTGACCGCAGCAGCAACACCGCGACCAGCCGATTGATGGCGGCAAGGCGTGGCATGGTCAGCAACAACTCATCGGCGGGACGTCGGGCTGCCAGTAGCGCCAGTGGGTCGGCGCCATCGCAATGGGCTGCATGGTCGCGGCATCGAACCATCCACTGCCATGCTTGAGACAGGGGAAGCCTAGCCTGTGCCGTTCGACGTCGATCACGGCGATCTCGACCGCGCAGTCGACCGGGGCGGTCGCGATGTCCCGCCACCCGAAAAGGGTGAGCCAGCGGAACGGTGAGGGGAATGTTCGACGCATGCCGCGAAGCCTCTGACTAGAACGACCGATGGTCGCACGCTCGATCGCCGATGCATTGATGTGGCTCAACCGAGAGTAGGTTGGCAGCAAGGAGGTCGACGTTGCTTGATACAGCTCAACCCGGTCACCGGGAATGCGGCCCATGTTGAAGAGGATTGGAAGACGGGAGTTTTCATGATCGAGAGTTCTGGACGTGTCAAAGATCCGTCTCATTTGCCGAAGCAGCTCGCGCACGAGATCGCTGTGGTCGGGCGACAACGGAAGCGCCAGGACGACGTAGACTATTGGCAGTCACGCGCGGAGCGGACGAGGCGACAGGCCAGCCGATATCGTGATCAAGCCATCCGCGATCCTTTCATGAAGGTTGCTGCCGGATACGACGAGCTTGCCCGATCGGCGCGCAATGTGCGCGACGGCACAGAGACGATATAGGTCGATTACCGGAAACGCGGCGTATTCTGGAAATGACCGGAACACAGGAACTACTATGGTTGAACCGATCGAGGCGCAGGTTGCCGGGTGCTTGGCCGATGCGCCTCGATGCGACGCGGATTTGCCCAGAAGGTCCAAGACTGTCTGGGCGCGCCTGAAGGACCATCCGCTATCGCGCCTTGGTCCGGGCCTTATCACCGGCGTGGCCGACGACGATCCGAGCGGCATCGCCACCTACTCCCAGGCTGGCGCCCAGTTTGGGCTGAACATGCTCTGGACGATGCCGTTGGCATTTCCGCTGATGGCGGCGATTCAGTCCATGTGCGGAAGGATCGGGCGGGTTACCGGCCGGGGCCTGGCCGCCAACATCAAGACGGCGTTTCCGCCCGTTGTGCTCAAGGGCGTCGTGCTGCTGCTGTTGATCGCAAACACCCTCAATATCGGAGCCGATGTCGCCGCCATGGGTGAAGTCGGCGAGCTCGTCACCGGCGTTGACCGGCACGCGATGGCTGTCGTCTTTGTCGTTACGACGTTGCTGCTTCAAATATCGGTGCCGTATCACCGCTACGTCTTCTTCCTGAAGTGGCTAACGCTCTCGTTGCTGGCCTACGCCGCGGTGCTGTTCACGGTCCACGTCCCTTGGGGAGAAGTGGCGTTACGAACCGTATGGCCGCAATTGCAGCTGAACTCGGACACGGCCGCCGTCGTCGTCGGCGTCTTCGGGACCACCATCAGTCCTTACCTTTTCTTCTGGCAGGCTTCCGAGGAGGTGGAGGACATGCTTGCGAACGGCGGCAATTCGCTGATGCAGGATCCCGCCAGCGCACCGAAAGAGTTGCGACGGATCCAATGGGACACCTGGAGCGGAATGTTCTATTCCGACATCACCGCCTATTTCATCATCCTGGCGACCGCCGTTACGCTGCATGTGGCGGGAATCACCAACATCGAGACCGCGGCGCAGGCGGCCAGCGCGCTGCGGCCGCTCGCCGGAGATTTCGCCTTCCTCCTCTTTGCCATTGGCATCATCGGCGTCGGTCTGATCGGCGTACCGGTCCTCGCGGGTTCGGCGGCGTATGCGCTCGCCGAAGCCATGGGCTGGAAGGAAGGTCTCGAGAGAAAGGCACGGGACGCGCGCGGATTCTACGGCGTGATCGCGGTCAGCGTCATCGCCGGGTTGCTCATCCAATATTCCCCGATCAGTCCGATGAAGGCGCTATTCTGGAGCGCTGTCATCAACGGGGTCGTCGCCGTGCCCCTGATGGTCGTGATCATCCTGCTCGCCTCGAAACCTTCGGTCATGGGTGCGCACATTTCGGGCCGGTCGATCATCGTCCTCGGCTGGATTGCGACATTCGTGATGGGGCTGGCAGCCATTCTGATGTTCGTGCCCGGGTAGCCAGCGAGGTGCGCGAGCCAGTTAGCTTCCTTGGAGCGTCGAGTAGAAGTGCAAGCGAAACCTCTCCGCTCGACGCGCGCTCGAAGGATGCGTAAGCGACGCAGCATGCACCGCAGCCCGGCAGGATGTATCCTGCCAGGCTGCGTCATCGGCGTTCCCGAGGGCAGGTCGGGCCGCTCAATGATCGGTGGTCGCCGTCGCCTTTGACGCTCGTCGGAATGGCGGGTTTTCTTTTTAGATGTCCAATGATCGTCGGCATCGCGGGAGCAATCGGATGAGCAGCGGGAGTACGACGCCCTCAGAGCCGAACCGGGCGGCCAGCGCTCAGATATCGCCGAGTCTGCACCAGGCGAGATCGATCAGCGTACCGATCCGCGTGGATTGGACCTGTAATTGTTTACGGTTCTCCAGATTTTCGATCTTTTCGATCGCGATCGATGTTCGCGCATGAGTGATCTGAAGAGCGAAGACCGCCTCTTGTAACGCCTCGCGCGCTTTCTGCCGGTGAACACTCCAAAGCCCAAACGGATCGATAGGCGCTGCTCGGCATGCCAGCGACGGCGCGGGGCGGTGACGCTTACGTCGATCGAGGTTCGCGATGTCCGGCATGGTGGTTCTCCCTTGGCGTGTGCTCGGTGTCGATGTCCTTTCGGGGGATATTGAGGGCGCCGTCTTAATTGCTTGATCAATCCGATTATCGGAATCCGGCAAATTGCGGGAATCTCGTGATTAACCTTTTGAAAACGGCGTATGCCGATAAAATACCAGTATATGCATATAACCCAGGTGAGCGATGAAGCAGGTTGTGTCGCCAATACCCGAGGAACTAACCGTGGTGGGTAGTTGCTGCGCCGCATTCAATGTACGGAAGGCAAGCCGCGTGATCACCCGGCTTTATGCCGAGGCCTTCGCGCCGGTCGGGGTGGAGCCAACGCAATTTATGCTGCTCGTTGCCTGTGCGCGGCAAGAAACCGTGACGATGGGAGCACTTGCGGTGAGGATGTCGATGGACCCGAGCGCGCTCGCACGCAACGTCGCAGTTCTTGAGCGCCGCGGTCTGGTGAGGATTGCGCCGGGAGCAGATCGCCGCGTGCGCAACATCTCGATCTCCGCCAAGGGCAGGAAAACCCTGTCGCGCGCACTGCCGCGCTGGCGGGAGGTACAGGCGAAGCTGGCCGAACGGTTCGGCGAAGACAGCTTCCGGTCGGCGGTCGAACTGATGAAGGGAATTGCGCGCTCGGGCGAGGCCCTGCTGGATCATCCGTTTTCGTAGGAGGTCACGATGCCTGTCCGTTGGCTCGATCCGTCGCCGGTGCTACGTATCGAGCGCTTCAGCAGCTTCGATGAATTCCGTCCCAACGATGTTATTGGCGGAATGAGAAGTACGCCGCTGGATTCGTCGCCCATCTCGGCTTCGCGGAGCATTCTGGCGCTTCCCGACTGCCTTCTCGTGCTACAGCGATCTTTCGCCCGGCGCATGGAGGGAGATCTCGGAGCAAATCGCGGGATTGGGGTCGTCATTCCTCTGGCCTTCCACGCAACGATGAACGGGACCGAGGTCGGCGATTCCACGATCGGCGTCATTCGCGGCCGGGCGCCTGTCGATGTCGTCGAACGGCATGCAAACACCTATCTCATGCTGCGCTTCGGCTCCGACATGAGCAATCGCGGGTGGGCCGACTTCGACAAGGGTATCGAGCTGTTCCAGCTGGCGCCGGTGAAGATGCTGGCGATACGATCGGCAATTCTGGACATGTTTTGCCTGGCTTCCAACTGCACGGATCTCAGGGAATTCGAGCTGTTGAGCGGAAGGCTGCAGGAAACGCTTGTCGCCGGGCTCGACAGCGCCCTGGTCGAGGACAGTGTCAAGCGGGCGCCTCCGGGCTCGTTCGACCGGCATCGGAAGCTGGTTGAACGCCTGGATGAGCTGGTAGCCACGGTCGGAGAGGCCGACCTCTACAGCGCCAGTCTCGCGCTGACGCTCGGCGTTTCCGTTCGTACGCTCCAGACCGCCGTGCAGCACGTCTGTGGCGTTAGCCTGCATCAACATTTGCGATCGAAACGCATGTGGTTGGTCCGCAAGCTCCTCGTCAAAGGAGGCCCGCTCCTTACGGTGACCGCGGCGGCGCGGGCCAACGGCTTCTGGCACATGAGCGACTTCGCGAGATGTTATGGCCGAGCATATGGCGAGATGCCGTCGGAAACCCTCTCACGGGCACGAGGGTTCTAGATCGGCGAAGCCGGCGTTGTCGGCCCGACGATGCTGCGCAATGACCTGCCAAGGCGGCCGCGATGCCGCAGTTCAAATCGTGGGTTTGGGCCTCAAGAAAGTCAGAATGTCATACATTTCAACGAAGATTGACTGACACTCTCTCCGCCATTTGCGCGTTTTTGTGCACCAAACTGCGACTTGAGCGCTTCGATGCCACGCGCACAGGAAGCGCGCTGGCGACGCTAGCCGTGTCGTGACGGTGCCCGACAATCCCGAAGCCATCGCGGCCACGTCTTTGCTACCTCCGACCATCGCGGCAAAATCGCCGCGCGTGCGATCGCCGCCAGATCGCTAAGCGATAGGATCGAGGTGGAGAGCCAAGCCTGCCTCCAGCGGCGTGGCGGGGCGGGCACCGTGACGGCCGATGGCGTCGACGGCGAGCTTGACCAGCTCCGCGTTGCTGCTTGCGAGCCGGTGCCTGGAAATGCGGATGTTGTCTTCGAGGCCGGTGCGCGCTCCGTCACCGCCGCAGGCCAGAACCCATTCCATGACGCGTGCCTGGTTCGCTCCGATCCCTGCCGCCGTCCACGTGGCGTGCGGCAGGATGCGGCGAGTCCATCAGCCCCTTGTCGATCAGGCGGCGCGCGCCATGGATGTGCGACAGGTCGAAAATCTCGATCTCCGGCCGGATGCCGTTCTCTCGCATTTTTGAGGCAAGGTCCTCGACCAGCGCGTGTGGTTTTCATAGATCATGGTAGGGAAGTTGACCGAGCCCGTGGACAGCGAGGCCATGTCGGGCTTCAGATAAAACGCCGAGCCGCGCGCGGCCGGGTCGCGGCCCCGTCCGCCGGTCGAGAACTGCACGATCATGCCGGGGCAATGCTTCTCAATGCCTTCCTTCACGGCGGCAAAGCGCGCGGCGTCAGAAGACGGGCTTTCGTCGTCGTTGCGGACATGGATATGGACGAGCGACGCGCCCGCTTCGAATGCCTCGTGTGTCGCTTCGATCTGTTCGGCGGGCGTCACCGGCAAAGCCGGATTATCACTCTTGCGCGGCACTGAGCCTGTGATGGCGACCGCGACGACGACGGGCTTTGTTGGCACGGCTCTCGATCCTCAAGCGTCAAAGAACACGGTTTCACGCTCGCCCTGGAGGTGAATATCGAACAAATAGACCGTCTTGCCATCGCGCTGGTCGCGACGCGCCAGCAGCGTATCGCAGCGCACCGCGGGTACGATCATGCGCAGCACCGGATCTTCCGCGTTAGCGACCGGCTCGTCGGCGAAATACATGCGCGTTGACAATCCGATATTTACGCCGCGCGTGCGAGTCTGGCACCTTCTGATCCCCGCCGGCAAGCGATGCAATTTCCATCGTCATGTCTTGAATTATTTCTGGACGGCGCATACGGACGGCAAGGCCCGCAACTACTTCGAGGATGGACGAATCGTCGACGTCGAACACTATAAAGGGGAGACTAAGCATCTCCACTTCGGGCCCGGCGAGTATCTTTTGCATGCCGTCGAGAACATAGGCTCAACCGATCTCCTGTTCACGACGGTCGAGTTCCTCGATAGTGCCAACGAGCCTTTGCCGGTGGCGGACGAGATGCGCCTGCGCTTGCCTGAAGCGGCCTAGAACATGGGCCGTGAATGCGAGGGGCATCACCCCGTCCAGTTGCACGGATATCTTTGCTGTCGACAAACGGTAGCTGTTCTCTCATCCGATCCAATCGGACGCCCTTTCAGCCCGTCGAGAGATATCTGCAAATGCTTCCTCGCTACTTGGCTCGACAACCTGTTGCTGGGCTCCGATCATGGCAGCGGCCGACAACACGACCAGCGAGGTCGTGCCCAGCACGCGTTCGGCGAACGATTTCGTCTTCATGATAACCTTCCCTGTTTTTGTTGCGTGACACAGCAGCGCCGCGCGACCGCCTGACGGCCTCGTGATGTCCAGAACGTCTTGTTCGATGTCTTGTGAATGGGACGGCGATGAAGAAGACCTTGCAGGAACGTCTCAAGACAATCGAAGCTGTTCGCCGCGCAGGGCGAACAGCCCTGCGCGTCGTCGTCGGCATCGGCGCCGATGTGGCTCACACCCCTTAGACAATTTGAGCTGGCGCGATGCGCAGCTGGCCTGTGGCGATTTTTCGGGCCGCTGAATTCTCGGAGGCCCCGGGTGATGCGATTCGATGTGAAGGCTGGATTACAATGAGGCCGGCGGCGCGGAGCGAGACATCCTCCGATGCCGCAATTGATCCCGACCCCGCCGCTATCCAACGCGAGTGCGAGACTGTAATGAGAGCGCTGGCCGCGTGCGTCGGGGGGCGCTGGCGGGCCGCGATGGACTTGACATGCCTGTCACCAGGCGATCGGACTTTACGACATAACGATGGATTTGACGTGGCGAATACCAAGAAGGCCCGCGCGGCTGCTGGCGCGAAGAAGAAAAGCAGGGGATTGACGCGTTCCGGGATCTCATCCTCCTCGCCACTCGGCATGCTGGCGCTGCATCTTCTCGAGCAATGGAAGAAGTCCGGGCGCGACGGCATCGTCTTCCTTGCGGAAAGCGAGAACAGGGCGGAGCGCCTCGGCAGCGTGCTGCATTCGCTCGATCCTTCGCTCGAGGTGCTGGTGTTCCCGAGGCTGAATACCTTGCCGTTTGACGGGCTGGAGCCGTCGCACGAGATCGCCGGCAGGCGGAGCTCGGTGTTGCGGCGTCTTGCGAAGAGCGGGAGGCCGGTCTTCCTGGTGTCGACGGCAGAGGCGATCATGGAGCGGTTGCCGCTGCCCGCCAGCTGGGGCCGCCTCAGCATCAGCCTGAAGGTCAGTGCGCGCTATTCCGAGCAGGATCTCAAGGATCGTCTGGAAGCCCTGGGATACGATCTCGACGAAGAGGCGGATTATCCCGGAAGCGTCCTGTTCCACGGAATGACGTTCGAAGTGTTTCCTGCCGGCGCCCTCGGGCCGTACAGGATCGAGCATTCCGGTGGCGTGATCCGCAGGATCGCCGGGGTCGATCCCAACGAACACGATGTCGTGTTCGATACGCAGGAACTGCTGATCGATCCGATGTCGGAACGGATTGCGTTGGGAGGCAAGCGGGCACAGCGGGCGGCGCTGCCGGATTATTGTGAGCGCGCCCACTGGATCGCGGACGCCGGAGTTGCGGGTCATGCCGATAGCTGGCTGAGCACGATCAAGGAGGCGGCCGGCCGCAGAGAGACGGAGCGCGACTACTTCGGCCCCGTCGACTGGAAGCGTCTGACCAAGCGCATGAGTGCGCTGCCTCGCAAGGCGGCGTTCACCCCGACGCCCGATTTCTCGAAGGTCGCCTCGTCGCGAAAGGCGCTCCGCGCCTTTGTCGCCGACATGCAGCGCGCCGGATCGCGGCTGGTCTTTGTTGCGGCGGTGGAGGACGACCTGCGCGCGATCGAGCGCATGAGCGGGATCAAGGCGGAGCGCGTCGGAGATTGGAGCGAGGCGGCGAAGGGGCGGGGTGGCGAAGCGGCGCTGCTGGCTGACTTCGATACCGGCTTCATCGGTTCGGGCCGCAAGCCGCTTGTCGTCGTCACGGCGACCGACGTGCTCGGCAGCCGGGCTCATCATCCGCAGCCCATGGCCAGAGCCTGGGGTGCGGCGTTCGATCATCCCGACGTGCCGGAGCGCGGCGCGGTCGTCGTTCATCTGCCGCGCGGGCTGGCCGTGCTCGATGGCTTGCAAACCCTCGACATGGGGAAGGGATCATCGCGCGAGATGATCCGGCTGGGATTTGCCGGGGATGATGCCGTGCTCGTTCCGCCCGCTGACCTTGCGCTGATCTGGCCGTATGCGGCGGAGCGCGGCAAGCTGACCTTGGACAAGGCAGACGGAAGCACGTGGTGGGCGCGACGGACCAAGGCGGAGCAGGAAATTCAACTTGCCGCCAAGGCGCTTGCCAAGCACATCGCGCAGCGGCGTCGCCGGCGCGCTCCCAGGCTGGTCGCTCCCGGTCCCGCATACGAGCGGTTCGTCGCGCGCTTTCCGTATTTCACGACAGTCGACCAGGCGAAGGCGATTCGGGACGTGCTCGATGATCTTGCGTCGGGTCATCCGATGGACCGGGTCGTCTGCGGCGACGTCGGGTTTGGCAAGACCGAGGTTGCCTTGCGCGCGGCGGCGGCCGTTGCCCTGTCAGGCAAGCAGGTTGCTGTCGTCGTGCCGACGACCGTCCTGGCAAGGCAGCACGTCGCGACGTTCCGCAAACGGTTTGCCCCGCTCGGCATCGAAGTCGGCAGCTTGTCGCGCGCGACGTCGGCTGCGGAGATGAAGCAGACGAAGGAAGGCCTGCGAAGCGGAAAGATGAAGATCGTGGTCGGCACGCAGGCGATCGCATCGAAGGACGTGAAATTCGCCAAGCTGAGCCTGGTCATTGTCGACGAAGAGCAGCACTTCGGGGCGGCGGAGAAGGCGAAGCTTTCGGGCCTGGCGAAGAGCGTCCATACGCTTTGGATGAGTGCCACGCCGATTCCGCGCACGCTTGCGGCAGGTCTCGCCGGATTCAGGGACCTGAGCGTGATCGCATCCCCGCCGGTCCATCGGCTTCCGGTCGTGACCAAGATCGCGCCGCTTTCGGACGCCGCCATTGCCGCGGCACTGCTGCGCGAGCAGCGACGTCACGGGCAAAGCTTCCTGATCTGTCCGCGCATCCAGGATCTGGATCCGCTGTTGGCGCGCGTGCAGGCGGTGGCCCCGGAGCTCCGCATCGTTTGCCTGCATGGCAAGCTACCGGCCGACGAGATTGACGATCGAATGATGAGCTTCGTCGAAGGCGAGGCCGACGTGCTGCTGGCGACCAACATCGTGGAAAGCGGTCTCGACATTCCCCGCGCGAACACCATCGTGGTCTGCTGGCCGGAAAAGTTTGGTCTGGCACAGCTCCACCAGCTCAGAGGGCGGGTGGGACGCGGCGGCACGCGCGCCTTCGCATACATGCTGACGGAATCGAACTCGGAGCAATCCGGCAAGCGTTTGGCCGTTCTCGAGGAGTTCAGCAGACCGGGCGCCGGCTTTGCGATCAGCGAGCGCGATCTGGACCTCAGAGGTGCCGGAGATCTGCTTTCCGAGCGGCAATCCGGCCACGTGCAGGTTTTCGGACCGGTGCTCTATAGCCATCTTCTGAAACAGGCCTCGGAGAAGACCAACGACCGGGCCGCGGATCTTTGGGTGCCCGATCTCAACCTTCCCTTCGCGGATCTGCTGCCAAGGAGTTATGTGCAATCGGAATCCATGCGCCTTGAAATCTATGGCCGCGTCGCGAGGTGCCGGAGCGAAGACGATCTGGAAGATCTGGAGGAAGAGACCTCTCGCCGCTTCGGCAAGCTGCCGTCGGCCGGCCGGGATTTCTTCACCGCGGCAAGGCTCAGGATCGACTGCAAGCGGCGAGGTATCGTGAGGCTCGACGTCGGGCCGGAGGCCGTCGCAGCGACATTCCTCCCGGGGAGGCTGCCCAAATCCAGAGCACGATCGCTACAACGCGACGGCGATCGCGTCTTTTATTCAGGCAAGACAAACGAACCGCCGTTCGAGCGGATCGATGATCTGCTCGACATCTTGGACGAGTGAGTACGACGTTACTCCTGGCCAAGCCTTCGTCGTCGGCATTCCCCGATGCGACCGATCGCGCCGCGCTTCACGGCGCCGCCTGACTCTCGTCAGATGCGAGTCTTGT
The DNA here is from genome assembly GCF_056429065.1 of Bradyrhizobium sp. USDA3010. NCBI lineage: Bacteria > Pseudomonadati > Pseudomonadota > Alphaproteobacteria > Hyphomicrobiales > Nitrobacteraceae > Bradyrhizobium > Bradyrhizobium sp. USDA3010. Next base: position 67,103 of record NZ_JBWJZD010000008.1, on the reverse strand, counting down.
GACTGCATCGGAGCGTATCGCCCCATGCGAGTACATCACGCGCGCAGTGGAGACATTTCACTGCGCAGCATCTGCGGAGAACAAATCGACTGATCCCGCACACTGACATCGCGGTGACATGTAGCGCCGGTCGTCGCGGTCGGCGGAGCTCAGGCGGCCGATCTTCCCGTCAAGGCCAAAGCGGTCGAGTACGTGAAGGTTTGCTCCCTGTATGGTCCCGGCTTCTACTACATCCCGGGCACCGACACCTGTATCAAGCTGGGCGGCTACCTCCGTGTGGATGTTCTCGCGAACACCAACTCGGACAACACCGGCAACACCTCGGGCGCTGGCGCGGCGAACAACCGTTTCACCAACGGCTACACTTGGCGGTCTCGTGAAGACCTGAACATCGATACGCGCACCGCGACCGAATACGGCGTGGTCCGCACCTTCTTCGATGCGACGTTCTCCTGGACGTCGGATAGCTACGGTGGGCAGGGCAACGGCACGACCGTTTACTCGCCGATCGGCGCGGTTCAGGCTCCGAACAACGCCAACTCCGGCGCGGTTGCCGCCGGTACGGTCGGCGTCTACTACGCCTTCATCCAGTTCGCCGGCTTCACCATGGGTAAGGCGGTCTCGCAGTTCTCGGCTCCGTGGGCCAACTATCCGGGCAACAACTACGACGGTCTCGTCGGCGGTGGCGGCACGGTTACTGGTGTGAACCAGTTCACCTACACCGCTCAGTTCGGCAACGGCGTGTCGCTGTCTCTGTCGGCTCAGGATCAGACGGCCTACTACCAGGCTGGCGTCAACAACCTCGGTGCGGTTCCTGGCGCGCTCGGTCCGTACGGCACCTCCGACTACGCCGGTACGATTTCTCCGGACCTCGTCGCGATGCTGCGCGTCGACCAGGCTTGGGGTCTGTTCCAGGCATCGTTCGCTGCGCATGACAACCACGCGGCCTACTACGGCGGCACCGAGTTGACCGGTCATCCGGACGACAAGTGGGGCTGGGCAGGTCAGTTGGCCTTGTCGATCAAGAACATCCCGACCGGACCGGGCGACACCATCAACTTGCAGGGCGTCTACACCAACGGTGCGACGCGCTACAACATCCAGGACCTCGCCGGTTCGGCAGGTGCGAACACCATCTTCAGCGGCACCGGCCTTGCTGGCGCCTACCAGAGCATCGGCTTCGGCATCGCGCCCGATTCGGTGTTCATCAATGGTGGCTCGCAGCAGCTGGTCTCGACCTGGGGCTTCCGTGGTGCCTACGTCCACAACTGGAACCCCTACTGGAACACCAGCATCTACGGTGCCTACGCTGGGATCATGTATAACAGCACATCCAAGGGCTACATCTGCGGCCCGGCCGGCAACGGTGTGGGTGGTTCGTTCGGCGCCACCTTCGGTACCGCGGGTTTGGCCTCGTGCAATCCCGACTACAACATCGCGCAATTCGGTACCCAGACCCAGTGGACTCCGGTCAAGAACCTGACCTTCTCGGCGGACTTGCTCTACACCCACCTGGATCAGAAGTATGCCGGCACGATCACGTTTCCGGGCAGCGCCGGTATCGCCAAGCCGGGCGCCGTGTACGAGCTGAAGGACCAGAACACTCTGCTCCTCATGCTCCGCGCTCAGCGCAACTGGTGATCCCGGTTGATCTGACTGTGATCTAACAGAGCCCCCGGCGCCAAAACGCCGGGGGTTTTGCTTTGGTGGGCTGCTCTCGCCGATCAGGCGGCGAGCATGTCGCGCACCATCGGCACCACCTTGCGGCCATAGAGCTCGATGCTCTTCATCAGCTTCTCACGCGGCAGCGGGCCCGCCGAATATTTCAGCTGGAAGCGCGCAGCGCCGAGCGCCTTCACGGTCGCCGCGATCTTGCGGGCGACGGTTTCCGGCGCGCCGACATACAGCGAGCCGTGTTCGGCCTCTGCCACGAACTCGTCGCGGCTCATTGGCGGCCAGCCGCGCTCCTTGCCGATCCGGTCACGCATGACCTTGTAGTCCGGCCACAGCTCTTCCCGAGCTTGCGCGTCGGTCTCGGCAACGTAGCCCGGCGAATGCACGCCGATCGGCTTCGGCGTCCGGCCGAACTGCTGGTAGGCCCGCTGGTGCAGGTCGACATAGGGCGCAAAGCGCTTGGGATCGCCGCCGATGATGGCGAGCATCAGCGGCAGATCGTAATGCGCCGCGCGCACCACCGATTCCGGGCTGCCGCCGACGCCGATCCAGGTCTTCAGCCGGCCGTGCTCGACCGGCGGATAGACCGACTGGCCCTTGAGCGGCGGCCGCAGCTTGCCCTGCCAGGTCACCGGCTCCTGCTTCAGCAGCGCGGCGAACAGGTCGAGCTTTTCCTCGAACAACTCGTTGTATTGCCGCAGGTCGAAGCCGAACAGCGGGAACGATTCGGTGAACGAGCCGCGGCCGAGGATCACCTCGGCGCGGCCGTTCGAGACCGCGTCGACGGTTGCGAAGCGCTGGAAGACGCGGATCGGATCATCCGAGCTCAGCACGGTCACCGCCGAGCCGAGGCGGATGTTTTGGGTGCGCGCGGCGATGGCCGCCAGCACGGTCTCGGGGGAGGAGATCGCGAAGTCGGCCCTGTGGTGCTCGCCGAGCCCGATGAAATCGATCCCGAGCTGATCGGCCAGCACCGCCTCGTCGACGACGTTGCGGATCACCTGGGCGTGGGGCAGCGGCGCGCCGGCGGCGTCCTTGGTGACGTCGCCGAATGTGTCGAGCCCGAATTCGAGAGAGGTCGTCATCAATCAGTCCAGTTGTCGGCGTGGCGGATCATCCGCCACGGGCCACCCATCGCACGCAGGCCGAGAGGTCGTATTGCTGCGGAGAATGTCCGCAAGCCTGCGCTGTGGAGCCTTCGGTTGGAGATCCAGTGGAGGTATTGCCTGTTCGCCGGGCGGCAAGGTCACGCTGCGAAACGCAGCGTTTCCAGGTCGCTTGTATCCGGCCTGCGGTCGAGGCCGGGGCGATCAGCCCGGAATGACCAGGAAGCCGGCCCGCGGGAAATGCACCACGACCTCGCCTGTGCGTTCGTCGGAGCGGCGGATCGCGATGTGCTGTGCGGACAGCGAGACGATCTCGCCGCGGACCGGGATCTTGCCGTAGTCGTCCGGCATCACGCTGACGATGTCGCCGGGCTTGCGACCGTTCGGATCCAAGGGGTCGTCGAAAACAGGCGACTCCGGCCGCGCCTTCGCCGCGATCTCGAGCGCGTCGGCTGACGACATTTCGGTACGCGTACCGTGGCCGATGGCGCGCACGCGCTCCTCCCAGGCCGCAAGGCGCGGGAAGGGCTTCATGATCTCGTCCATCGTCGCGACACTTTGCCGGGCATACCACACGTTCATGTAGGCACTGACGTCGGCGAGGCTGAACTCGCCGAACAGCCAGGATCGGCCGTCACCGAGTTGCGCCTCGATCCAGTCGACATTGGCGCGGAACTGGTCGTGCATCTGCGGCAGCGCCGCGGCCATGGCGGTGACGTCGAACTTGGCGCCGCGCAGCTTCTCGCGATCCTCGATGAAATCCTGCGGGACCTTGTCGCCGATGAAGCCGAACGCGAGGGTGACCGTGTTCTGGAAGAACGGCCGGTCGGTCCACATGCCGAGCGCCCAGGGCATCCCGGCATTGCCCGCGGGAAACAGCGTCGGCGTCGGATAGCGCCGCTCCAGCTCGCGGATGATGATCTGGGTGTCGCAATAGATGTCCGCGCCGATCTGCATCGTCGGCGTACGGCGATAGCCGCCGGTCATCGGCATCAGATCCGGCCTCGGCATGATCCGGGAAATCCGTACCGAGTTCCAGGCAAGCTTCTTGAATCCGAAGATGATGCGGATTTTCTCGGAGAACGGCGATTGATCGAAATGATGCAGGATCGGCGTGGGCTGCGACATGGCCTTCTCCCGGGATAGGGCTGCGATCTCCTCGGACCTTGTCGCACAGCCTGACAAGATTTCGGCGGATCGCAACCCATTTCCTCTGGAGAACGACGACGGCGCCGGGCCGTCAGAACGACTCCGCCCATGGCCGCAGGTCGAGCTCCAGCGTCCATGCGCTGCGATGCTGGTGATGCAGCACCCAATAGGCATCCGCGATGGCTGCGATGTTGAGCAGCCCGTCCGGTCCGCGGTCGTCCTTCAATTGCGGACGCAGGCTCAGCAGGCGATCGCCCTCGATGCCGCCGTCGACCACGACATGGCCGACATGGATGCCCTGCGGCCCGAATTCCCGCGCCACGCTCTGCGCCAGCGCGCGCAGCGCGGCCTTCGCGGAGGCGAATGGCGCGTAGTTGGCCTTGCCGCGCAGCGAGCCGCTGGCGCCGGTGAACACCAGCGTACCGCCGCCGCGCGCGAGCAGGGCAGGGATCGCGGCCTGCGCGAGCTGGAATCCGCCGAGCGCGTGTTCCCGCCAGTGCTCCTCGAAACGCTGCTCGGTGACCTTCAGAAACGGCGCCGGCCGGTTGGAACCTGCATTGTGCACGGCCATCGCCAGCGGCGCGAGCTTCCCGGCAGCCTCGACGAAGCGGGCGACATCCGCGGCACTTGAGGCATCGCCGACGACATGGGTGACTTTGGCGCCGGTCGCTGCGAGTTCGGCTGCGGTCGCGGCGAGCTTCTCGGCGTTGCGCCCGGCGATCGCGACGGGATAGCCGCCGGCGGCAAAGCGGCGCGCGATCGCGGCGCCGAGGCCATTGGATGCGCCGACGCCGGCAATCAGCACGCTTCCCTGCACGGCGGTCGACTCGAGGCCGGATCGGTCGTTCATGGCTCACTCCATCAAGCTGCCCGCGGCGCGGGCGAAATCATTCGTCGGACGCCATCGCGACGATGGCATCGCGCACCGTCCGCAGAATGGCATCGGACCGCTTCGGATCGGTGATGACGCGCGAGATCGCGAGTGCGCCGACCATCGCGCTCACCGCGACGATTGCGCCGCTGTCGTCAGCGTCGCCGAACGTCTCGGCGACCTTGGCGATGAAGGATTCGATGTGCGGCTCCATCACCGCACGGCATTGCGCGTCGGCGCGGCCGACATCGGAGATCAGCGCGCCGATCGCGCAGCCCGACTTCGGCTGGTCGCGATGGCTGCGGCTGAGATAGCTTCGCACCAGCGAGTTGACGCTGACCGGCTTGTCGGGATCGCGCGATGCGCGCGCCGACGCCTCACCCAAGGTCAGCGCCTGTTCCAGCGCCGCGGCGATCAGCTCGGAACGCGAGGCGAAGTGGCCATAGAAGCCGCCATGGGTCAGCTTCACCCGCTGCATCAGGCTTCCGATGCTGAGCGCGTCGAGCCCCTTGTCGCGGATCTGCGTCGCGGCCTCGTTCAGGATGCGCTCACGGCTCCTGGCCTTGTCGGCCTGGGAATGGCCCATTTCGCATAGCCCCTGTTTGACTCTCCATCTGGATTATGACCATCATACATCTGGATGACAACTATCATCCAGAAAATTATCAGTCACGAAGCAGGGAGGAACAGATGTCGGGCAGCGCGAGTGAAGGGCGGGTCCGCCACGAGCGGCATGATCACATCCTGAAGATCGTCATCGACAATCCGGCGAAGAAGAACGCCTTCAGCCCGGAGATGATGGCTGAGCTGTCCGACGCGCTGACGCTGCTCGACAATGACGACGGCCTCTGGGTCGGCGTGCTGTGTGCCGCCGGCGGCAGTTTCACCGCGGGTCTCGACATGCCGAAATTCTTCGGCCCGACGGCGAGCCGCAAGCCGCTGCCGGAGGGCAACGTCGATCCCTTTGGACTGTCGAAGCGGTGCCGGAAGCCGATCATCACGGCGGTGCAGGGCATCGTGTTCACCGTCGGCATCGAGATGATGCTGGCCGGCGATATCGTCGTTGCCGCGGACGACAGCCGGTTCTGTCAGATGGAAGCCAAGCGCGGCATCGCGCCGCTGGCCGGCGCGCATTTCCGCTACATCAGCCGCGCCGGGTGGGGTGATGCGATGTATCACCTCTTGCTGTGCGACGAGTTCAGTGCCGCGGAAGCGCATCGGATCGGCCTCGTGCAGGAAGTCGTGCCGGCCGGTCAGCAGATCGAGCGCGCGATGGCGCTTGCGGAGATCATCGCGCGCAATGCGCCGCTTGGAATCCAGGTGACGAAAGAGGCGGGCCGCAAGTTCATTGAAGCCGGCGAGCAGGCGGCAATTGCGATCATCCCGCAGATCCGCGAACGCGTCCTCGACACATCAGATGCGGCCGAGGGCATCAAGTCGTTCGTCGAGCGCCGCGCCGCGGTGTTCCAAGGACGCTAGTCCCCGGGGCGCAAGTCTCAGCGGCGCTCGCTGCGTTCTCTATACGTGCTCGGATTGCGGTTGTGACAATGTTGTCGCAGCCGCATCAATTTCGATCACAACGATCGTACGACGACTCTTGTCGAGATTCGTCGAATCAGGGAGATTCGAATCCATTCATTAAATGCTATTTCGTCCTGCTTTCACTCAAGCGTCCGGTATGGATTCCCATGACAAACGCACGAGTAATAATTGTCGGAAATAACAAGGGCGGCTCGGGCAAGTCGACAATTGCCATGCACGTCGCTATCGCGCTGATCAAGGCGGGTCAGCGTGTCGCCACCATCGATCTCGACAATAAGCAGAAGTCGCTGACGCACTACGTCGATAACCGGCGGGATTGGGCGCGGGAGACCTCGCTGGATCTCGGTATCCCCGCGCATATGTGCTTCGAGACGGTCAGCGGCGGAAGCAGCGAGGTCGAGACGCTCGGCCGTAGCGCGCTTGCCGAGATCGTCGAGCGGCTCGGCCGGTCGCACGATTTCGTCGTCATCGACTGCCCCGGCCACGACACCTATCTGACGACGTTCACGCATTCGCTGGCGAACACGCTGATTACGCCGCTGAACGACAGCTTCCTCGACTTCGACGTGCTCGGCACCGTCGATCCGAACGACTTCAAGGTGACCGGCATCAGCCATTATTCGAAGATGGTGGAGGAAGCGCGGCGCCAGCGCAGCGCGCACGATCAGCCGGCATTCGAGTGGGTGGTGCTGCGCAACCGCCTCTCGACGATCGGTTCCCGCAACAAGCGGCTGGTCGGCGAAGCCCTCAACGAACTATCGAAGACGCTGAATTTCCGTCTGGTCGACGGCCTGGCCGAGCGCGTGATCTTCCGCGAGTTCTATCCGCGCGGATTGACGGCGGTCGACGACGTCAATCAGCTCGCGCTCGGCGGCCGGCCGACCATGTCGCATGTCACTGCATGGCTTGAGATGGAGCGGCTGATGACCGCCATCATGCTGGGTCATCTGGTGGCGCGCCCGGCGGAATCTTCCGACGTCAGCCGCGACGCGGCGTAGGCGAGGTCGGATCGCTAAAGCATGATGCGGGAAAGCGCGAAGCGGTTTTCCGAAAATATCATGCTCAAACAAAGAGCTCATGCGCGATGACGATTCAATCTGATCTCATCGCGCTTTAGCGGCAGTTGGTGTTGCCCGCATTGGCAACGGTCAGGAACGTGATCGTTGCGGGAGCGAAGACGATCGCTCCTGCCGGGGCCGGCTCGCCATTCAGGGCGGGCATCTGGTCGGAAGGCCCGAGCACAAGCGTGCTGCCATTGAGCTGAACATTGCCGTCGACAGGCCTTTCGCTCGCCAATGTGTAGCGTTGCGAAGCCGCCGGCAGCGTCAGCTTGCGCCGCGTCCGCCGATCATTGTTGATGACGAGCAGGGCTATTCCGTCAGGCAGGTCGCGCGCGCAATGTGCATAAACGTGGAGACCGGGTTGCTCGCCGACGCCGGCATCGAGCACGGTGGTTCCCATGAGCCGTCGCCATAGCAGCGCGGCCCAGTAGTTCGGCCGCGGCAGATGGGTTTGCTCGTCAAGCAGCCCGTAGTCGCTCGCCGCAAGCGTGTTGTGCATCACCACCTGAACGCCCGCCTTGGCGAGCCGCCCGAGCTGGTCGAGATAGCGGAACGTATCGGTGAAGGTCGAGGCCCAGCGATTGCCGCCGCACGCGGTCTCCGCGGTCTCGGTCAGCCAGATCGGCTTGCCTGGTGCGAGCCGGTCGCGCAGCGTCCGGTAGAAGGCGAATGTCTTGCCGGTTCGTGCCAGCCATTGGTCTGATAACGCCTGCCTCGCCGTGCGATCGCCGGAGCATCGCGCCGAGAGCGCGCCATAATGATGGTAGGAGACCGCGTCGATGCCCGCCGCTGAAGCCGCAAGGAGGGCTCGCGTATCCGCGCCGGTGCCGATCGTGCCTGGGCCGAGGATCGTCACGTCGGGTGCGGTGTCCTTCATGAATGCGCGGAACGTTGCAAAATCGCGGCCGTAAGCTGCGGCGTCGTAATGCTCTGGGGCGCCGCCGATGGCCGGCAGATCGGGCTCGTTCATGAACTCGGCCGCGGCGATCCGGCCACCGGTCGATCGCGTGAAAGCGAGAAGCTGCCGGGCCTGTTCGGAGGTCCATTGCCCGGCTGCGTCGCGCGCGCCCGTGCTGATCGCAAAGGACGTGACGATGGGCGCGTCGACTGCGTGCGAGAAGTCGATCATGTCGCGCCATTGTTGCCGTGTCAGGACTCCCTTGAAGCCGGCCGGCGGTGCAGCCGGTGGCGCGTCGGAATCCGCAAAGAACGTGCTGTTGGCCCAGGTTCCGCTCACACGAAGGTAGGCGGGAGCGAGTGCCGTGGCGAGCTTGCGTAGCCTGTCGTCGTGCAGATCGATCGGCGAGCGCGCTGCGAACCGTTCCGGCTTTGCCCCCGGCCGAGCGGCGGCTGCATAGGGCTTCCAGAACCGCCCGCCGGTCACCTCGACCATCTCGATGTTGTAGGACTGGAAGCGCGAGTCGATGGTCGCAACACGCGGCATGGCGGCGACGTCAAGCGTCAGCTCTGCCGCGGCGGCCTTCGCCTGAGCAAAAGCCGCAATGGCCAGCACAACGACGCATGCGAGGCGTCGAAGACGAATGGGCCGATGGTCACGCATAGGGGCTTCGCGGCGTTCTCAATGGCGCTTCGCCATAGCATGCCGCTGCAGCTTCTCTGGATCAACTCGATGGTGTGCCGTGCGGCTCGTTCGCGATGCGGTCCCATAGCGCGCGGATCATGTCCTTCATGACCAGCGCGTCCTGCCAGCGGTCGGACAATTCCCTGCCGTCGGGCCCGGTGATGGCATAGGGCGGTGGGCCGAGCTCGCACAGGAAGGTCAGGGTCGCATCGGACCGGGCGCGCTTGCGCCAGGAGCGGATGCCGTAGTCCCACCAGTCCATGAACAGCGACACCCAGCCCTGGTGCTGCGGAAAGCCGAGCGAGATCTGCACCTGCTCGCGGCTCGCGATGCGGCCGTGAATGCCCCAGGCATTGTCGAGGATACGGTGGATCATCGCATGATTGACGTCGTCGACCGGCCAGGCGAATTCGCGGCCGACCAGATAGTGGGAGAGATCGGCGGTCAGCCGCAGATCGGGAAAGCGGTCGAGCAGATCGAGCGTGAAGAACAGGTCGGTCGTCATGCGGTCGCGATGGGTCTCGACATGCACGGCAACGCCGGCCTCCGCGGCCAGTCGCCGCCAGCCTTCGAGCAGGGGAATGCAATCGGACAGCCGGCGCGGCCGGATGTCCGGCTGCAGGTTGACGTGATCGGCGCCGAGCTCAGCTACCAGCTCGAGCACCGGCTTCAGGTCATCGACATTCTTCGGGTAGCATTGCGCCTGCCAGATCATGCCATGGGCGCGAAGGAAGTTCGTCACCTCGCGCGCAAAGGCAGGATCGATGAAGCGCACGCCGGCGCCGTCAAACCCGGCATCGCGGATCATCGCGAGCTGGGTTTGCAGCGGCCATTCGGGCTCGGCCGCCAGCCGCCGCTCCATCGCCCAAAGCGACTGCAGGACGCGCAGCTGCTGCGCCATCAATCAGGCCCGCGCCGGGATCGCCGCGGGCAGCTCGGCGTGCTCGCTCGTGTCCTCGGCGATGTTCTCCTGATAGGTCTCCGGCCCGATCCAGATCGCAACCACCGTGCAGGCCGACAGGAACATCGCGTAGCAGGCGACCGGCCACCAGGTGCCGTAGGCCGCCACCAGCGCGGTCGCGACGAACGGCGCCGGGCCGCCTGACAGCAGCGAGCCGAGCTCGCGGGCGAAAGCGAAGCCGGCGAAGCGGCGCTGCGGCGGGAACAGTTCGGCGAAATACGCCGCCTGCGGTCCGAACATCGCCGCCGTCACCACGGCGCGCGCCAGGATGAACGCGAGCGCGATCATGATCCACTCCCTGGTGCCGACCATCCAGAAGAACGGGAAGGAAAGCGCGACGCCGGCCAGCGCGCCGAACATGTAGACCGGCCGCCGTCCGATTCGGTCCGACAGGACCGCAAAGCCGAGGATCGCAAACAGCTCGACCGTGAATGCCAGCATCAGCGCACTGAGCGCCTCCGCTTTCGGCACGCCCAGCGTGGTGATGACGTAGCTCAGGCCGAACACCGGGAAGAAATAGCCGAGCCCGTTCTCGGCCATCCGGGCGCCGAGCACGACGAAGAAGTTGCGCGGGTGCCGGCGCAACGCCTCCATCGCCGGATTGCTCTCGACCTTGCCGCGCGCGACCACCGCCTGGGTGTAGACCGGCGTCTCGGTGATGCGCATGCGGACGAAGATGCCGACGACGATCAGCAGGAAGCTCGCCAGGAAGGGTAGCCGCCAGCCCCAGCTCATCAGGGCCTCGCGCGGCAGCATCGTCACCAGCGCGAAGGCGGCGGCGGCGAGCAGGTTGCCGACGGAGACGCCGAGCGGCGCGAAACCGCCCCAGAAGCCGCGATGCTTCGGCGGCGCGTTCTCCACGAGGTAGATCACCGCGCCGCCATATTCGGCGCCGGCGCCGAGGCCCTGGATGACGCGCATCGCGACCAGAAGAATCGGCGCCCAGACGCCGATCTGCGAATAAGTCGGCAGGAAGCCGATTGCGGTGGTGCCGATGCCGATCATCAACAGGGTTGCGACCAGCACCGGCTTGCGGCCATAGCGATCGCCGAGGATGCCGAACAGGAGGCCGCCGAACGGCCGCACCACGAAGCCGACGCCGAAGGTCAGGAACGACAGCAGCGTGCCGACCACCGGATCGCTCTTCGGAAAGAACAGCTCGCCGAACACCAGCGCGGCCGCGGTGCCGTAGAGGAAGAAGTCGTACCATTCGAGCGCGGAGCCGATGCTTGCGGCCAGGATCACACGCAGGCGCGATGTGCGAGCGCCATCTCTTGCCATCTCGGTCATTCGTTTCCCCGTTGTTTTTTTATGGTCGTTTTGGTCGAGCATGATCTCGTGGTTCCGGATCGTGCGCGCGAAAGCAGCAATGCCCGCGGCTTGCCGCGGGCACTGTCGTCAGTCTCAGGCGGCGCGCGTGAAGTAGGACTTCTTCGCCGCCGACTGGGTCTCGTAGATCGATCCCTGTCGTTTGGCCGGCGGCAACGGCATCCGCACCGGCACGTCGCTCAGCCGCGGTGTGACCACCGGCGGACCCGCCAGCAGGCGGCTGTTGAATTCGTCGAAGTCCTTCACGCCCATCAGCGGCCAGGCGTCGCTGGCGGCCACTTCATAGAGCAGCAGGTTGCGCGGCCGGTTCGACGTGTTGGTCGCCGAGCCGTGCAACGCACGCACGTGATGGAACGACATGCTGCCGGCCTTGCCCATGCAAGGCACCGCACGCCTGATGTCGTTCTGGATCTGGTCCGGATCGATCAGGCCTGCGAAGCAGCCGTCCTCGCCGTGATGATCCCACATCGTGCTGCCGGTGTGCGATCCCGGCGTCACCAGCATCGGGCCGTTCTCGATATCGCAGTCGTCGAGCAGCACGCCGATCGCGAGGATGTCGTCATTGGTGTGCGGATAGAACGCCCAGTCCTGATGCCACTCGACCGGCGAGCCGTATTGCGCCGACTTCATGTTGAGTTTTGAGCCGTGTAGGCGAAGCCCGGGGCCGATCAGCTTGGTCAGGATCGAGATCACGGCGGGGCTGCGGACGATCTCGTCGAAGATCGGGTGCACCTTGTGCGGCGCCTTGATGCGGCGGACGCGCGGGGTCTCCGGCGTATGGCCCGGCTCGAGGTCGTAGACGTCGGTATGCTCGCTGACATTGGCCGCGCCGGCCACCAGCTCGGCGAGCACCGTGCGTACCTTGCCGACCGTCTCCTGGTTCAGCACCTCGGGGACCACGATCACCCCGTCGCGCTTGTAGGCTTGGGCCTGTTCGTCCGAAATCACGCCATTTCTCCCATTTTGTTCCATGTTAGCGCTAACATTAGAGGATGCTAGCGCTAACATCATGGCCTGGCAACCCGGAATCGTGCAGGCTCCCGTCCATGAGCTTCGATCTGACCGACTCCGGGACCGGCCCATCGGGCGCCGCGCCCACCCTCTCAGAGGTAGCCAAGCGCGCCGGCGTCTCCTCGATCACGGTGAGCCGGGTGGTGCGGATGCCTGACCTGGTCGCCCCCGAGACCCGGGCGCGGGTCGAGCGGGCAATGCGCGACCTCGGCTATGTCCCGAACCTCGTGGCAGGCGCGCTGGCGAGCGCGCGGACCAATTCGGTCGGCGTCTTGGTGCCGACCATCGCCAACTCGATCTTCGCCGACACGGTGCAGGGCCTGTCCGACAAGCTCGAGCCGCTCGGCTTCTCCGTGATCCTGGCGCAGTCGCGCTATGACGCGGTGCGCGAGGATCGCGTGCTGGCGGCGCTGCTGTCGCGACGGCCGGAGGCGATCATCATGGTCGGCTCGCCGGCGACCGAGGAGGGCAGCCGCCTGCTGCGCAATGCGCGGATTCCGATCGTCGAGACCTGGGATCTGCCGGCCAACCCGATCGATGCGGTCGCGGGCTTCGACAATTACCAGGCCGGTGTCGCTGTCGCGAAGCATCTGGTTGCGCAAGGGCGCAAGCAGCTCGCCTTCATCGGCGGCGATGATCCGCGCGGCACGCGGCGCTGGTTCGGCTTCAGGGACGAGGCGCTGGCAAGCGGTCTATCCGAGCCGCGCCGGCTGATCCTGGACCGCAAAGACTCCGGCAGCGTGGCGGCGCATGCACGCCTGCCCGATGTCGACGCGGTGTTCGCCGCCAACGATGCGCATGCGATCGGCTTCATGTCGGGGCTGCGCAAGGCCGGCCTGCTGCGCGACGGGCCTGCATCGGCGCAGCCGGTCGCCGTGATCGGCCTCGGCGATCTCGAAATGGGCCAGCTGATCTCGCCGACATTGAGCACGATCAGCGTGCATGGCGATGCGATCGGCCGCACCGCGGCGACGCTGGTGCTGGAGCGCGGCGGCGAGCGCCGCATCGATCTCGGTTTCGAGCTGGTGCTGCGCGACAGCGGCTAAAGCGCGATGAGATCAGGTTGAATCGTCATCGCGCTTTAGCTCCTTGTCTGAGCATGATCTTTTCGGAAAACCGCTTCGCACTTTTCCGGATCATGCTTTAGCAATCGCCGCCACCGGGCAGGCGCAGGTCGCTCACGCGTCTCTCCGAATGCTCTCAGTTTGCCGCGACGTCGGTGTCCGCAGCCTCGAGCAAGCCGATGAGGCCACGCAGAATGGCCATCGGCGAAGGCGGGCAGCCTGGAATATGGAGATCGACAGGCACAACCGCCGAGACCCCGCCAACCACCGCATAGCTGCCGGCAAAACATCCGCCATCCCTGGCGCAATCGCCTACGGCGACGACCCATTTGGGATCCGGGGTCGCATGGTAGGTGCGCTCCAGCGCTTCGCGCATGTTCTTGGTGACGGGGCCTGTAACGAGCAGAACATCGGCATGACGCGGTGAGGCGACGAACCGGATTCCAAACCGCTCGACATCGTAATACGCATTGCTGAGCGCGTGAATTTCCAGCTCGCATCCGTTGCACGAGCCCGCATCGACCTCGCGGATCGAGAGGCTGCGGCCGAGGCGTCGTCTTGCGGTGCGGCCGACCAATGCCGCGAGCTCCGCGAGCGCAGCGTCGTCCGGCCGCGGCGCCTGCTCGGTCAATGGCTGGCGAAACAGGCCCTGGAATAAAAGTTTGCGCATCGCCTGCGGTCCTCAGAGGTCCTGCCCCGAATAGGAGCAGTTGAACGACTTGTTGCAGAGTGGGAAGTCCGCCACGATGTTGCCTTCGATCGCTGCCTCGAGCAGGGGCCACTGAAAGCACGACGGATCGCGCAGATGACATCGCTCGATCCGATCTCCGTTGAGGCGTAGCCAGGCCAGAATGTCGCCCCGGAAGCCTTCAACCACCGCCATGCCTTCGGAGGCTTCGCTCGCACCTTGCAGCGACACTCTGACGGGGCCGGCCTCGAGGCCGATGAGGATCTGGTCGGTCAGCGCAAGGCTCTGCTCGACTTCCCGGATCCGGATCCAGACGCGGGCGTTGACGTCGCCATCACTGAGAACGGGGACTTCGAAACGCAGACCATCATAGGGGAGATAGCCGGGCCTGCGTCGGGCGTCATAGTTGCGGCCGCTTGCGCGCCCGACATAGCCACCGGCTGCGAACTGCCGGGCGAGCGCCGGGGTAACGATGCCGGTCGTGACGGTGCGATCCTGCAACGAGGCGGTGTTGTCGTAGAGTTCGACCAGCGCAGGGAACTGCCGGCGGATCTGGTCGAGCGCGGCCCGGATTGCGTCGGGTCCGTCGCCGGCGATGTCGCGCGCGACGCCGCCGGGAACGACAAGGTCGCGCATCAGGCGGTGGCCGAATGCAGCGTCGGCAGCGCGCAGCACGCCCTCGCGCAGCACGGCGCAATGTGCCTGCATCAGCGCAAATGACGCATCGTTGCAGATTGCTCCGATGTCACCGAGGTGATTGGCCAGTCGCTCGAGCTCGGCCATCAGCGCGCGCAGCAGGAGCGCGCGCGGCGGCACGGCAATCTGCTGCGCGGCCTCGACGGCTTGCGCGAATGCCAGTCCATAGGCGACCGTACTGTCGCCGGAGACCCGGCCGGCGAGCCGCGCGGCCTGCTCGACGGTGCTCCCCGCCATCAGCCCTTCGACGCCCTTATGGGTGTAGCCGAGCCGCTGCTCCAGGCGGACCACGGTCTCGCCGCTCGCCGTAAAGCGGAAATGGCCAGGCTCGATGATGCCGGCATGCACGGGGCCGACCGGAATCTGATGCAGACTGTCCCCTTCGGCCGGAAGGAATTGATAAGGCGCCGCATCCGGTGACGCATCGAGACGTTCGCCGAGCGGGAAACGCACTTGCCATCGACCATGATCGAGCCAGGGACGGGGATCCGGCGTGCCCGCGGCCTGAAGCCCGAACAGGTCGTGGACGGTGCGCTCCAATCGAAGCGCCGGAGGATGACAGGCCGCGACCGACGGGAATTGGCGATCGGGACAATCCAGGCTGATCACGCCGATATCGGAGGTGTGGTCGTCGAGGATCGCCATATGCACGCACGATGCTTCGCCCCATAGCCCGAGCAGGCTCAAGCCGCCATCGGCGAGCGCGCTGGCGGCGGAGCGCCAGACATCGTCGTCCACCACTGCGCGCGGCCATGGATGGTGCCGTTCGACCTTGCGGCCCGCCTGGATCAGATCGATCAATTTCGGCATATCCCGTTCTCCCTCGCCCTAGCCCAGCAGGTTGGCGACGTGCTGGAACCAGACGACCAGCGGTCCCGGAAGGTAGATGCCCGCAGTCAGCACCAGCGCGAAATGCGCGAACATCGGCAAATAGGACGCATCCGCCGGAGCGGCATTGCCGCGCGGCTCGCCGAACGCAAGGCTGGTCAGGCGCAGGATCAGCGCGCCGAAGGCGAGCAGCAGGCCGAAGACCAGCGGAATAGCGAGCAGCGGCTGGCGTGCAAAGGTGGAACTGACGATCAGAAATTCGCTCATGAAGATGCCGAGCGGCGGCAGGCCGGCGATCGCGACCACGCCGATCACGAGACTCCAGCCGAGGGCCGGATGGGTTTCAGTCAGGCCGCGAATGTTGGCGATCCGCTGCGTGCCCTTCACCTGCGCGATGTGGCCGACGGCGTAGAAGATCCCCGACTTGGTGAGGCTGTGCATCACCATGTGCAGCAGGCCGGCAAAGTTGGCGAGGGGGCCACCCATCCCGAACGCAAACACGATGATGCCCATGTGCTCGATCGAGGAATAGGCGAACAGCCGTTTGATGTCGCGGCGGCGGTAAAGCATGAAGGCTGCGAACAGCAGCGAGGTCAGCCCCATCGTCACCATCAGCGGGCCCGGCGATATCGCATCCGGATTGGCGGCGAGCAGGATCTTGAACCGGAGCACAGCGTAGAGCGCAACGTTGAGCAAGAGGCCGGAGAGCACGGCGGAGATCGGGGTCGGGCCCTCGGCATGGGCATCCGGAAGCCAGGCGTGCAGCGGCGCCAGGCCGACCTTGGTGCCGTATCCGAGCAGCAGGAAGATGAAGGCGACATTGAGCAATGCCGGATCGAAGGTTGCGGCACGGCTGATCAACACCGTCCACACCATGGCGTCCTGGCCCTCGCCGATGACCGGCCGCGCCGCCATGTACACCAGGATCGTGCCGAACAGCGCGAGCGCGATACCGACGCTGCCGAGGATGAAATACTTCCAGGCGGCCTCCAGCGCCGCGTGGGTCCGGTAGATGCCGACCATCAGGACGGTGGTCAGCGTGGCGACCTCGACTGCGACCCACATCAGGCCGATATTGTTCGACACGAATGCGAGGTTCATGCCGAACATCATGACCTGAAACATGGCATGGTAGAATCGCAGATAGCCCGGCGTCAGCCGCCCCGTCTCGAGTTCGTGGGCGATATAGCTCGCGCTGAACACGCTGGTCGTGAATCCCACGAAGGTGTTGAGCACGATGAAGACGATGTTGAGATCGTCGATCAGCAGGTAGTGGCCGGGCTGCGGGCGCTCGATCACGAGTAGCGAAACTGCGGCCAGCAAGGTGCCGAGACTGGCCAGGATATTGAGCCCCGCGGTCAGCCGGTAGCCGGGCAGCGCCGCAAGCACGGCCGCGGCACAGATCGGTATCAGCAGAACCCAGGCGACGGCATCCGATGCCGCAGTCATCGCCGCTCTCCCCTGAATTCATCGAGCGCACCGACGTCGACGGTGTCGAACCGCTCCCGAATCCGGAACAGGAACACGCCGATGACGATGAATGCGATCAGGATCGAAAACGCGACGCTGATCTCCACGACGAGCGGCATACCCTTGGCGCCGGTCGCGGCCAGCACCAAGCCGTTCTCCAGCGACATGAAGCCGACGACCTGGCTGACGGCGTTGCGCCGCGTCACCATGACAAGCAATCCCAGCAGCACCACCGACAGCGCGAAGGCGAGGTCTTCCCTCGCCAGCGGATCGGCCGCGCCGGTTACCCGGAGCATCAGCACCATGGAGAGGGCGACGAGCCCCATGCCCGCCAGCATGGTCAGGCCGATACCCACCGCGGTCTCGATATCGCGATGAATCCCGAGTTGCTTGACGATCCGGTGCAGAGCCACCGGGATGATGATCGCCTTGAAGACCAGCGCGATCGCCGCCGTCACATAGAGATGCGGTGCGTTCTGGACGAACGCCTGCCAGGCGACCGAAAGCGCGAGCACCACTGCATGAAGCGCGAAGATGTTCAGCAGCGCATAGAGACGGTCCTGGTACAGCATCATGAAGCTGATCAGCACGAGCCCGCCGGCGAGTAGATGGGCGATGTCGAAGGCGAGGTTGGACATCAGAAACCCCGCGACACGAAACGGAGAAGCGTTCCAAGCAGGCCGAGCATGAGCGCAGCGCCAAGGAAGTCGGGAACACGGAAAACCCGCATCTTCGCCGTCGCGGTCTCGAACACGGCGAGGAGGAAGGCTGCGATCGCAAGCTTGACGATGTAGGCGGCGACGCTCACCAGATAGGACAGCGGACCTGCGCCTTCGGTGGTGATCTGCCACGGGAAGAACACGCAGATGATCAGGGAGATGTACAGCAGCAGCTTGAGAAAGGCGCCGAACTCGATCATGGCGAGGTGACGCCCGGAATACTCGAGGATCATCGCCTCGTGCACCATGGTCAGCTCCAGATGCGTCGCCGGGTTGTCGACCGGGATGCGGGCGTTTTCGGCAAGCGCCACCATGATGAGGGCAATCATCGCCATGCCGAGCGAGACGCGCAGTCCCACTTCGGACGACGCCATGAAGGTCGCGACCGTCGACAGCTGGGTGGAGCCGGCAATCAGCGCGACGCAGAACACCATCAACAACATGGCGGGCTCGGCCAATGCAGCGATCATCACCTCGCGGCTGGAGCCGATGCCGCCGAAGCTGGTGCCGACATCCATGCCGGCAAGTGCGAGGAAGAAGCGCGCGCTGCCGAGCAGGGCGACGATCGCGATCAGGTCGGCGCTCCAGTTGAATTCCAAGCCGGTCGCAAATGTCGGGACCAGCGCCGCGGCGACCCAGATGGCCGCGAACGTTATGTAGGGCGTGACACGGAACAGCCAGGACGCGTTTTCGGCGAGGACGACCTCTTTGCGAAGCAGCCGCAGCAGGTCGCGGTAGGGCTGGAAGATCGACGCACCTTTCCGGCGCAACAGGCGGGCCTTGACCTTGCGCACAACGCCGGTCAGGAGCGGCGCGAGCAGCAGCACCAGCGTCATCTGGCCGAACTGAACGAGGATGTCCGAGATCACGACCATATTGCGAGCGCCAGCAGCAATGTGATGAGGGTTGCGAAGACCAGACTGAGGTAGCGGCGGATGGTCAGGAACTGGAGCTGGTTCAGCCGATCGGCGCAAAACCAAACGACGTCAGTCACCGGCGTGTACAGCCGCTCCCAGACCAGATCGTGCATATCGACCCTGAAGCGGGCCGGCCGCAGTTCGCCCGGCGCAGGCATGTCGACATGCTCGCGGGCCTGGAAAACCAACGTGCCGAACACGCGGCGGATCGGCTGGACGAAGCTCGCCCCGGAATACTGCGCCGCCGGTGTCGGATCGGTGAAGCCACAACCCCAGGCCGGTCCGCGCCGGATCGCGCGCGACGCGAAGCGATGGATGAAATACACCGCAAGCGACGCCGCGGCCGTGATGAAAGCAAAGACGAGCAATCCGTTGTAGGAACTGCGGCTCTCCTCGATCGGCACGATCGAGAGCCAGGGGTCGTTCGCCTGAACCGGCATCCGGTGGCCGATCATGGCCATCGTGACCGGCGAGAGCGCGTCGATCACCAGGCCCGGCAGAATGCCGGCGAGGAAGCAGAGCAGGGCGAGGCTGAACATCGCGGCAAGCGAATAGCGATCGACTTCGCCGGCGGCTTGCGCGGCCGGGCTCCGCGCGCGGCCGAGGAACGTGATTCCGAAGGCCTTGACGAAGCATGCGGCGGCGAGCGCTGCCGCCAGCGCCAACAGGGCGCCGACTGCGGGCACCATGATCTTCAGTAGCCATTGCGGAAGATCGGGACTCTGCAGGACGGCCTGAAACATCAGCCATTCGGAGACGAACCCGTTGAACGGCGGAAGCGCCGAGATCGCAACGCAGCCGACGAGAAAGACGAAGCTGGTGAGCGGCATGCGGTGGATCAGGCCGCCCAGCTTCTCCATGTCGCGTTCGCCGGTCGACGTCAGCACGGCGCCGGCGCCGAAGAACAGCAGGCTCTTGAAGAACGAATGGTTGAGCACGTGGAACAGCGCGGCCGTGAAGGCGAGGGCCGCTGCCAGGCCGAGGCCGTTCGCCTGAAATGCCAGCGCCAGGCCGAGGCTTGCGAAGATGACGCCGATGTTCTCGATCGTGCTGTAGGCGAGCAGGCGCTTGAGATCCTTTTCCATCAGCGCATAGAGGATCCCCATCACAGCGGTCGCGCCACCGAGGACCAGCACCACGACACCCGCCGACCAGCTTGGCGGCCCGAGCAGATCGAACACGACCCGGATGAAGCCGTAGATTGCGACCTTGGTCATCACCCCGCTCATCAGCGCCGAGACATGGCTCGGTGCTGCGGGATGGGCCAGCGGCAGCCACACGTGCAACGGAACCAGGCCGGCTTTCGATCCGGCGCCGAGCAGCATCAGCGCGAGCACCAGGGCGGCTTCGGACGGGGTGTGCTGGGCGCTGCGGATGGCCGCAAAGCTGTAGCTGCCGCCAGCTCCCGACAGCAGGCCGAAAGCGAGCAACAAAGCCAGCGTTCCGAAGCTTGCCATGACGAGATAGACGTAGCCCGCGCGTGCATTGTCCGCATCGCGGTGGTGCGCCATCACGAGCGCCCAGGACGCGAGCGACATGAATTCCCAGCACAAGAGGTAGGTGAACGCGTCGTCGGCCAGCACAACGAGGTTCATTCCGGCCAGGAACGCCGGAAAGAACGGAAGGATGCGCTGTGGTGCGGATTCGTGACTGCCATAGCCGAGGCCATATAGACTTGCAGCCGCACCGCCGAGATTGACCACGCCGAGAAAGAATGCGGCAAGCGCGTCGAGGCGGAAATGCGATCCCAGCCACGGCAAGCCGATCGGCAGTATCAGTTCTGTCGCACTGGCGTGGGAGATGAGCGAGAACAGGGCTCCGGCCAATGCGACCAGCGAAATCGCAAAGGTCGCGCCGTAGATGATGGCTGTCGATCGGCGCGATCGGCTCGTTGCGATCGCGAGAGCGGTCGTTCCCAGCAGTGCGGCAACACACCAGACCTGCTGAGTGACCGCCTGGATCATGTCTGCACCTTCGGCGAGCCGGATCCGGCCTTCAGTCGCACGCCGCGGCCGCCGCCGCTGCTGACGGCTCCCTCGTTGATGACTTCGACGCCGGCGGTGCCGAGCGCATCGATCAGTTTCATGAGCGAGTCGACATTGCCGCGAATGGTGCCCTCGCTCGCCTCCATGCGCTGGATGGTCGGCACCGAAAGTCCGGACAGCTCGGCGAGCTGCCTTTGGTCGATGCCAAGCAAGGCTCTGGCAGCCCGTAGCTGCGCCGCGGTGATCATCGATCGAAGCCGTCGATTGAGGGGCGAGTCTATTTGAATATCATTTATATACATCAAGTAATGATGCGACAAGTCCAATAAATGATGTTCCATACATCAATTCTAGCGTAGCCCATCAATTCGGGCGCGCATCCGCGCCGACGACCATGCGCTGATGCGCTTCAGTTGGCGATCTTCCGGTAGATGTCCGCGGCGCGGCGCAGCAGGCGGCTCTTGCGCTTGCGCTCATGCACGCGCTGATGCTTCGCCTTGCGCTCGTCGGCGCGCCGCGCGAGGGCATCGGCACTCTCGATCAGCGCGCGACGGACCTCGTCATCGTTCAATTCGCCGAGCAGTTGCTGTCCCTTGCGCAGATGCTTGAGGACCGTCCGCCATGACGCGTATTCGTCGGGGGGCAATCCGCCTTCCGAGAACTCGATGGCGTAGCGCAGCCGCTTGCTGGCGAGACGGACGCGGTGGCGCTTGTTCTTGCCCATGCCCTGCAGCCCGCGGCTCTTCTGGCACAGCTTGCCATGCCAGCGAGCCAGCCGGCGCGCATGAAACACCGACACCGGCACCGCTCGCCGTTGCGCGGCACGGCGGTTCTGCCGCGTGGTCCAGGGGCCGCTGCCGACCCAGTCCCACATGCCGTCGAACCATTGCCAGTAACGGTCGCTTTGCAAGGCTTCCTTGAGCGCTTCGAACGCATCGGTTCGCGCTGTCTGGAGCATGCGCTCTTCCGGCAGCCCTTTGCTGTTGTCGATCGCAACGTCGAGGTCGCGCGTTGCGCTGAGATAAGCGCGCAGCCATTTCAACTCGGATTTCAACCGCGTCCATTCGGAGTCCGCCACCATCGGGCCGTAGAAGGCGATCGCCGCCTTCAGCCGCGTCAGTGCAATGCGGGTCTGATGGAGCGCTGTGGGATCGCCGGAGCTCAGCGCCTCGTGGTTGGTTGCGACTTCCTCGAGGCATTCGGACAGGATCAGGCGAAACGCGGTCTCACAGCGCATGGCTTCGCTGAGATGGCGTAACCGCTTTGGGCGGACGACGCGCTCCCGGTCCGAACTTGCCGCTGACGTCATGACACTCTCGTGACCCCGCCCGAGCCGCAATGCAAACCACGGCCCCCGGATCGAAGATTTCCCGTTTGACCGTTGTCGATCAAGGGTTTTCTGCTGGAGCGCAGTGCAGCGATCCGGCGACGCGATCAAAATGTCGCAATCGAAGCGGTTGAGAGGGCTCATCTTCGCATTTTACGGTCCTTGGACGCCGGTGCATTGAGGCGCCGCAAAAAGGCAAACGGATATCGCCAGATATTTCGCACGCGAAATATCTTGATATTTCGCGTGCGAAATATATAACAGCGGCATGAGAGCGGAACACCGGCTGATCTTTCTTCTGACCGTGGCCTATCGGCGGCTGCAGCGCACCATCGAGCAGGAGACGGCCGCGCACGATCTGACGTCCGCGCAGGCGGGCGTGCTGTTCTTTCTCGGGCGTAATGACGGCGCGCTGATCGGCGACGTCTCGCAGGCGCTCGACATCGTGCCGTCGGCGATGACCGGGCTCGCCGACCGGATGGAGCGTGCGGGCCTCGTCAAGCGCCGGCGCGACGGTGAGGACGGGCGCAGCCAGCGGCTCCATCTGACCGCGGCGGGGCAGGAGCTCGGCAAGCGCGCCGCAACGCGGACCAGGGTGATCAACAATCGCCTGATGGACGGCTTTTCGGAAGCCGAGATCGACGTGGTGTCGCGCTGGCTGACCAGCCTGCAAGCGAAATTTCCGAAAGACAAAGATGGCTAGCGCGTTTTCAAGCGAAATGGGGACCGGTTCGCGTCAAGAAAACGCGTCAAACAACAAGCAAGCAACAGGAGTGAGAGATGAGTGAAGTGGTCGTAGCGCTGGACGGTGGCGTTCTTACCGTGACGATGGCGCGTCCGGACAAGAAGAATGCGATCACCAACGCGATGTACGGCGCGATGGCCGACGCGCTCGAACGCGCGGAAAGCGATTCCGCGATCCGCGCCGTGCTGCTCCAGGGCGACGGCGACAGCTTTACCGCAGGCAATGATCTCGCCGATTTCGCGGCGGTGTCGCGCGGCGTGCAGGGCGAGCGTCACGTGACGCGCTTCCTTAGCTGTCTTGCCAAGGCGACGCGGCCGCTGGTTGCCGCCGTGCAGGGCA
This sequence comes from Bradyrhizobium sp. USDA3010, assembly GCF_056429065.1. Classification (NCBI taxonomy): domain Bacteria; kingdom Pseudomonadati; phylum Pseudomonadota; class Alphaproteobacteria; order Hyphomicrobiales; family Nitrobacteraceae; genus Bradyrhizobium; species Bradyrhizobium sp. USDA3010. Next base: position 44,039 of record NZ_JBWJZD010000008.1, on the reverse strand, counting down.
ATGCCGTCGGCATCGGCACCACCATGCTGCTGCATTGCGACCTCGTCTACCTCGCGCCGACCGCGCGGCTGATCACGCCGTTCGTCAATCTCGCGCTGGTGCCCGAGGCGGCGTCGACCTATCTGCTGCCGCAGCGCATCGGCTATGCGCGGGCCTATGCGATGTTCGCGCTCGGCGAGCCGGTCGAGGCGGAGACCGCGGTCTCCATCGGTCTCGCCAACGCCGTGGTGCCGCTTGCGGATCTCCGCGCCAGGGCCCGCGCGGCGGCGGACGCACTGGCGAAGCGGCCGTTCGGCTCGCTCCAGCACACCAAGGCGTTGATGCGTGATCCCGCCAGGATCAGCGCGCAAATGGCGCGCGAGGGCGAAATCTTCCAGCAGCGGCTGATGAGCGCGGAAGCGCGCGAGGCCTTTGCCGCCTTTGCCGAGCGGCGGCAGCCTGACTTCTCCAAGATCGCCGGGTAAGCCAAGTTGGGGCCGCCACGCGCGGGCGGCCCCATCGCTTTGGGGTTGACGGCTTCGCCGGTATCGAACATCTCGTGTCAGGGCATGGCGCAACCGGCGAGGCGAGGCATGAGCGACAGTCATACGCTGCGCGGCGATGGAATTGCCGCGACCATTCTGGCGCATGGCGCCGAATTGTCGTCGCTCAGGAATATCGAGGGCACCGAGTTGCTGTGGCAGGCTGGCCCGCAATGGCCGCGCCATGCACCGATCCTGTTCCCGATCGTCGGCCGGTTGAAGAACGACACGCTGCGTCACCATGGCAAGACCTATCCGATGACGCAGCACGGCCTTGCGCGGGATCGCCGCTTTGTCTGGCTGGAGCAGGGACCGCGATCCTGCAAGCTCGCGCTCACCGACGATGAGGAAACGCCGGCACGCTATCCGTTCGCGTTCAGGCTCGAGGTCACTTACACCGTTGATGGCACCGATCTCGATGTCGCCTTCGATATCATCAACACCGGCGACGAGATGCTGCCGGCCTCGCTCGGTGGTCATCCCGCCTTCAACTGGCCGTTGGTGCCGGGGCTGCCGAAGGAGGCTTACACGCTGACCTTCGGCAAGACTGAACTTGCGCCGATCCGGCGGCTGAAGGATGGATTGATGCGGCCGCAGCCCGAACCCAATCCGGTCAAGGGCAGAACGCTCGCACTGTCGGAGGAGCTGTTCGATGACGACGCGATGGTCTTCGATCAGGTCGCAAGTACATCGATCCTCTTCACGGCGACACTAGGCCCGGCAGCAGCCACACAAGGCCCCGCGATCGAGATGTCGTGGCGCGGCTTCCGCGAGCTCGGCATCTGGTCGAAGGTCGGCGGCGCGCCGTTCCTCTGCATCGAGCCGTGGCACGGCTTTGCCAGCCCCGCGGAATTCGACGGCGAGTTCGCGGACAAGCCCGGCTTGATGCAGATCGCGCCGGGCGCGCGTCGGTCGCTGGGCTATCGCATTCGCGTGAGCTGATCGAAGGTCAGATCAATGCGCGCGGGAGCTGAGCGCGCTGGTGATCGCGCCCACCGATGGCGGGTTTTCATGCGCCCAGGCCTCATGCGCGGCCAGATCGCGGTAGTGCTCGGCCATGCGCAGCAGCCGCTCGCGAATGCCGGCATCTTCCTCGCCCTTGGCCTGATCGGCCAGCTGTGCGGCGCGCTCGAGAAGCGTTTTCGGATCGATCACGACAGGCTCCAAATCCGGTTTCCTAGAGCGTTTTCGAGCGAAGTGGATACCGCCTCGCGTGAAGAAAACGCTAGAGCCCCGCTCCGATTCAATCGGAGCGGAAAAGGCTCTAGCGGACAACTGTCATAGTCAAGCACAGTTCCTGCCACGCTTTGATGACGGCGCGTTCAGAGTTGGAACAAGCCAAGCCCCTCCATGACGTCGCGCCTGGTACGCTCCGTAATCTCCCGCGCTTTCAGGGTTCCGCGCCTGATCACCTCAGTGACGTGGTCGCGATCATTGGCCAGCTCGGCGCGCCGTGCCCGGATCGGTGCGATCAGGGCTTGCAGGATATCCTCCAGCCGCCGCTTGACGGTCGTATCGCCGAGACCGCCGCGCCGATAGCGCGCCTTCAGTTCCGCGACGGCGTCGTGATCGTCGTCGAACGCGTCGAGATAGGTGAAGACGACATTGCCCTCGACCTTGCCGGGGTCGGCGACACGCAGATGATCGGGGTCAGTGAATATCGCGCGCACAGCGGCCGAGATGTCATCGGGCGAGGCCGAGAGTGGAATCGCATTGCCCGCGGACTTGCTCATCTTCGCGCGTCCATCGACGCCGGGCAGCCGTCCCGCGCGCGGGATGATGGCTTCGGCTTCCTGCAGCAGCGTACGGCCCGCCAGTGCGTTGACCCGCCGGACGATCTCGTTGGTCTGCTCGATCAGGGGCGCCTGATCCTCGCCGACCGGCACGATTGTGGCGCGAAACGCGGTGATATCGGCGGCCTGCGCCACCGGGTAGCACAGGAAGCCCGCGGGGATGTCGCGTCCGAAACCGCGCGCGCGGATCTCGTCCTTGATTGTGGGATTGCGTTCCAGCCGCGCGACGGTGACGAGGTTGAGGTAGAGCATCGACAGTTCCGCCAACGCCGGTAGCTGCGATTGCAGGCAGATCGATGTTCGCTCGGGATCGATCCCGACGGCAAGATAGTCCAGCGCGACCTCGATGACGCTGCTGCGGACCTTGCCGACGTTGTGCGCATTGTCGGTCAGCGCCTGCATGTCGGCCAGCAGCAAGAACTGCTCATGGCTGTCCTGAAACGCCAGGCGGCTTCGGAGCGAACCGGCGTAATGGCCGAGATGCAGCGGACCGGTGGTGCGGTCGCCGGTGAGGATGATCGGTTTGGTCATTTGTATCTCCATTCGGTTGAATGGGGACACCGCATGCGGGCTGGATGGAGCCAAACAAAAAGGCCGCCCAATGCGGCGGCCCCGAAAATGCATGAACGCGTTCGGCCCGCCTGTCAGTCGGCGAGCCACCAGAAATTGGCGATGAGGTTCGATCGGTTCATGCCGCAAGCGGTAGGGCAAACCCGCGACGCGGTCAAGGCATCGACGACGCTAGAGCCCTTTCCGTTCCGATTGAAATCGGAACGGGGCTCTTGACGCGTTTTCTTTACGCGAACCGGCACCCACTTCGCTCGAAAACGCTCTAGTTGAACGCCATGCCGCCGCTCATCGCAATCGTCTGTCCGGTCATGTACGGATTGTTGACCAGCAGCATCACCGCCTGCGCGACCTCCTCGGCGGTGCCGAAGCGGCCGATCGGGATCCGGCTGACGAGGCCGCTCTGTCCCTTCATCATGTCGGTCTCGATCAGCGACGGCGCGACGGCATTGACGGTGATGCCTTCCTTGACGAGGCGCGCGGCGTAACCGCGGGTCAGGCCCTCCATCGCCGCCTTCGATGCGTTGTAGTGCGGCCCGATCGCGCCGGCACCGCGTGCAGCGCCGGAGGAGATGTTGACGATGCGGCCCCATTTCCGGGTGCGCATCATCGGCAGCACCGCTTGCGTGCAGAGAAATGCCGATTTGAGGTTGACCGTGATGGTGCGGTCGAAATCCTCTTCGGTGAGGTCGTCGACACCCCTGACGATCGCGATCCCCGCATTGTTGACGAGGATGTCGACCGGACCGAGCTCGGATTTGGCGTGCTCGACCAGGCGGGCGACGGCGGCAGCCTCGGAGACGTCGGCGCCGACAGCGACGGCGCGGCCGCCGGCGGCTGTGATGCCCTTTGCCAGCGTCTCCGCTTCAGCCGAGCGCTCGCGATAATTGACGGCGACGGCGGCGCCGGCTTCCGCCAGCATCTTGACGATGGCCGCGCCGATGCCGCGCGATCCGCCGGTCACCAGCGCCACATGTCCGTGCAGACTGTTTGTCGTCATTGGCCGTCCTCCTTTGCGAGTGCAGAGAGGTTCGCAAAGCGGGAGGCGGGGTGCAACGCAACCTTGCTCAAATCTGCGTTGCCGCGGATGCCATTGCGGCAAAAAACCGGCATCTGGGGCCGGAATCGGCCTTGCGTCCGGCGCGGGCCGGCGGCAATGGTTGGGGCATCATTCCGTCCAGCCCACCCACGAGAGTTCGATGAGCAAACTGATTGTCCGCGCCGGCGAGTTCACCTTTGACGCCCGTTTCGAGGAGCAGCTCGCGCCGAAGACGGTCGCGGCCTTCCGCAAGGCGATGCCGTTCGAGAGCCAGGCGATCCACGTGCGCTGGAGCGGCGAGGGCGTCTGGATGCCGCTCGGCGATCTTGATTTCGGCGTCTCCTACGAGAACCACACCAGCTATCCGGCGCCGGGCCAGATCATCCTCTATCCCGGCGGCATCAGCGAGACCGAGATCCTGCTGGCCTATGGCGGCGTGCACTTCGCCAGCAAGATGGGCCAGCTCGCCGGCAATCATTTCATCACGCTGACCTCGGGGCTGGAGAACCTCACAGCGTTCGGCAAGACCGTGTTGTGGAAGGGCGCGCAGCAGGTCCGTTTCGAGGAAATCTGATGTGACCGAGGCCCGCTATCCGCGCGATCTCCGCGGCTACGGCCGCACGCCGCCCGATCCGAAATGGCCCGACGCTGCGCGTGTCGCCGTGCAGTTCGTGGTCAATTTCGAGGAGGGCGGCGAGAACAACATCCTGCACGGCGATCGTGCCTCGGAAGCGTTTCTGTCCGACGTGCTGGGCGCGCAGCCCTGGGTCGGCCAGCGCCATGCCAATATCGAAACCATGTTCGAATATGGCTCGCGCGCCGGCTTCTGGCGGCTATGGCGGATGTTCACCGAGCGGAAGCTGCCGGCCACGGTGTTCGGCGTCGCGATGGCGCTGAAGCGCAATCCGGATGTCGTCGCGGCGATGCAGGAGGCGGGCTGGGACATTGCGAGCCACAGCCTGCGCTGGGTCGAGCACAAGGACATGTCGGAGGACGAGGAGCGCGCGGAGATCGCGCGCGCCATTGCGGTGCACACCGAGGCGACCGGCGCGCGGCCGCTCGGCTGGTACACCGGCCGCTCCTCGATCAATACGCTGCGGCTTCTGATGGAGGCGGGCGGCCTGCGCTATCTCTGCGATTCCTACGCCGACGATCTGCCGTACTGGATCAAGGCAGCCGGAACCGAGCCGCATCTCGTGATCCCCTACACGCTCGATGCCAACGACATGCGCTTCATCAACGCGCAGGGGTTTGGCGGCGGCGACGAGTTCTACACCTATCTGAAGGACAGTTTTGACGTGCTCTATGCCGAGGGCGCGACTTCACCGAAGATGATGTCGGTCGGGCTGCACTGCCGCGTCGTCGGCCGTCCCGGCCGCGCCGCCGCGCTGATGCGCTTCCTCGATTACATCCAGAAGCACGAACGGGTCTGGGTACCGACCCGGCTCGCGATCGCCGAGCATTGGCACGCCAATCTGAAGCATCTCGCCGCGCAGGCGTTCGAGATCGCCTAGCCCGTTTCCACTTAATAGCTGTTTGACGCAAACATGCCCTCACCCGAAATGCATCGGGTGAATTGCTGCATTGCACCTATATCAGAAGCGATCCCGGCCGCCGCGCGTTAGCGGCCTGCAATGCGGAGCAGGCGGGATCATGCAGGACATCCAGGACATCCTGACCAGGTTGGAACACACATTTCGCTGGGTTCCCGATTGGGTGGTCGGTCTCGGCCTCATCACGGCTGCGATCGCCGTCGCGCTCATCGTTCACTCGATCGCACAGCGCGTCATCCATCGCATGGTCGGGCCGAAGAATTCGGTCGCGCCGCTATTGCTTGACCGGACATCGGGACCGACGCGGCTGGCGCTGTGTCTCGCCGCGGTCGCGTTGGTATTGCCGCTGGCGCCGCTCAACGATTTGCTGCGGCAGACGCTCAGCCATTTCTTCGGCGTCGCCGTCATCGCGCTGGTCGGCTGGATCTCGATCCGCGCCGTCGACATGGCGTCGGCCAGATATCTCGATAGATTTCGCCTCGACGTCGCCGAGAATTTTCTGGCGCGCAAGCACGTGACCCAGGTTCGCGTCTTCAAGCGGGTCACCGACACGCTGATCGTCATCATCGCGGTCTCCACCGCGTTGATGACGTTCGACTCGGTCAGGCAATATGGCGTCAGCTTGTTCGCCTCGGCCGGCGCCGCCGGCCTGATCGTCGGTCTCGCGGCAAGACCGTTGCTGAGCAACCTGATCGCCGGCGTACAGATCGCCGTCACCCAGCCGATCCGGATCGAGGACGCCGTCATCATTGAGAACGAATGGGGTTGGGTCGAGGACATCGCCTCGACCTATGTCGTGATCCGGCTGTGGGACTGGCGGCGCATGGTGGTGCCGTTGTCCTACTTTATCGAGCGTCCGTTCCAGAACTGGACCCGCGACGCGCAATCTCTGATCGGCGCGATCGCGCTGCATGTTGATTACAGCGCCGATGTGCCGGCCATCCGCACGAGGCTGGAGCAGGTGGCCAAGGAGTCGCGGCTTTGGGATGGCGCGGTGGTCAATCTGCAGGTGATCGACACCCACCCGCGCACCATCGAGCTCCGCGCGCTGGTCAGCGCGCGGAATGCGCCGCAGTCCTGGGACCTGCGCTGCGAGATACGGGAGAAGCTGCTGGCGTTCATTCGCGACGAGATGCCGGACGCGCTGCCGCGGGATCGGGCGATCCTGGCGCCCGCCGTCGACGACTTCGGCAGGGCGTTCCTGCGCGCAGCGCCGGCACGGCAGCGCGCGGGCGGGGGCGCCGGCACGTAGCTGATCAGTGTCCGGCCATGTGGCGGCCGATCTCGGTGAGGTCAGCCTCGCTGGCGCGGGCCTCGTGCACGAACGCGCCGTGGAACATCACCACCAGCCGATCCGACAGCTCCAGCAGCTCGTCGAGGTCTTCGCTGACCAGCAGCACCGCGGCGCCGCGGTTGCGGGCGGCCATGATCTCGGCGTGGATCTGCGCCACCGCGGCGAAGTCGAGCCCGAAGCACGGATTGGCGGCGATCAGCACCTCGACGTCGCCCGAGAGTTCGCGCGCCAGCACCGCGCGCTGCACATTGCCGCCCGACAGCGCCGCGATCGGCGTCTCCGGCGTGCGGGTCTTGATCTTGTAACGGTTGATCTTGCGTTCCGCGTCGTCGCGGAACGCCGAGCGGTTCAGCCACCAGCCGCCGCGCGCGAACGGGGCGCGATCGAATTCGCGGAATGCGATGTTGTCGGCGACGCTCATGCCGCCGACGCAGGCGTTCTTCAGCGGCTCTTCCGGCAACAGTGACATCTTGTGGCGGCGCATCTCCTCGCGGCTTGCCGCATAGGCCTCGCCCTGAACGCGGATTACGCCGCCCTCGGCGTCGCGCTGGCCGGCCAGCACCTCGACCAGCTGGCGCTGGCCGTTGCCGGAGACGCCGGCGATGCCGACGATCTCGCCGCTCTTCACCGTCAGCGACACGCCGTGCACCGCGATGGCGCCGGCATCGTCGAGCGCGGTGAGCCTGTCGAGCTCGAGCCGGGGCGCGCCGGTCTCGCCGGTGCGCGGCGGCTGCACGGTCAGCTGTTCGGCGCCGATCATGGTGCGAGCCATCTCGTCCGGGGTAAGATCGGCGACCCGGCCGGTGCCGGCGAGCTTGCCGCGGCGCAGGATCGTGACGTCATCGGCAAACGCCATCACCTCGCGGAACTTGTGCGTGATCATCAGGATGGTCAGTTCGCCCGCGACCACCATCTCGCGCAGCATGCCGAGCACCTCGTCGGCCTCGCCCGGCGTCAGCACCGAGGTCGGCTCGTCCAGGATCAGGAAGCGGCGCTTCAGATAGAGCTGCTTGAGGATCTCGCATTTCTGCCGCTCGCCGGCGGAGATGTCCGAGACTTTTGCGTCGAGTGGCACCTTGAACGGCATCCGCGCCAGGAAAGCCTCGAGCTCCTTCTTTTCCTTGCGCCAGTCAACCACGGCCGGCACGTCGTCGCGTGCCAATACCAGGTTCTCGGCAACCGTCATCGCCGGCACGAGGGTAAAGTGCTGGTAGACCATGCCGAGCCCGAGCGCATGCGCGTTCTTGGGGTTGGCGATGGTTTGCTGGCGGCCGCCGACCAGGATGTCGCCCTCGGTGGCGTGGTAATAGCCCATGATGCATTTCACGAGCGTGCTCTTGCCCGCGCCGTTCTCGCCGAGAAGGGCATGGAACGAGCCGGGCCGCACCTTGAGCTCGACATTGTCGAGCGCTGCGAAGTCGCCGAACCGCATCGTCATGGCGATGGCGTCGACGCCGAACGCGCCTGACGGGGCGGGCGGTTCGCCGATGATCACGACAGCGCCCCGATCAGGTCGGCGGATTTGGCTACTGCGCCGAACACGCCGCCCTGCATCTTGATCATCTTCAGCGCGTGATCGTGATTGCTCCGGTCGGTCGCGCCGCAGCAATCCTCGACCAACACGCATTCGAAGCCGCGGTCATTGGCCTCGCGCATCGTGGTGTGGACGCAGACGTCGGTGGTGATGCCGGTCAGCACGATGTTCTCGATGCCGCGCAGCCGCAGCATCAGCTCGAGGTCGGTGGCGCAGAACGAGCCCTTGCCGGGCTTGTCGATGATTGGCTCGCCTGGCAGCGGTGCGAGGTCGGGGATAATGTCCCAGCCGGGTTCGCCGCGCACCAGGATGCGGCCGCACGGGCCGGGGTCGCCGATGCCGGCGCCGATCTGGCGCGAGCGCCAGCGCTTGTTGTCGGGCAGGTCGGCAAGGTCAGGGCGGTGGCCTTCGCGGGTGTGGATGATGTGAAAACCCTGCGCGCGCATCACCGCGAGCAGTTTCTTGATCGGCTCGATCGGCGCCCGCGTCAGCGAGAGATCGTAGCCCATCTTGTCGACATAGCCGCCGACGCCGCAAAAATCGGTCTGCATGTCGATGATGATGAGCGCGGTGTTTTGCGGCCGCAGGTCGCCATTGTAGGGCCAGGCGTAGGGCTCGGATTTGATGAAGCGCTCGGGCATGGAATGATCTCGCGAGATGCTATCGGGTGATGGACAATTCGGCCGGCGCGCCGGTCAGCGTGCGCTTCGGCGAGCAGGTGATGATCATGATCGCAAGCGTCAGGATGTAGGGCGCGGCATTGAACAAATGGTAGCCGGAGGTGATGCCGACCGATTGCAGCGCAGGCCCGAGCGCGGCGGCGCCGCCGAACGCGAGCGAGGCCCACAGGCACAGCATCGGGTCCCAGCGCGCGAAGATCACCAGTGCCACGGCCGTGATGCCCTGTCCGGAGGAGAGGCCCTCGTTCCAGCTGCCGGGATAGAACAGCGACAGGAACGAGCCGCCGATGCCGGCGAGGAAGCCGCCGACCATGGTGGCGCGCAGCCTGATCAGCAGCACCGAATGGCCCATCGCGCGCGCCGCGTCAGCGCTTTCGCCGGCGGTGCGGATCAACAGGCCCCAGCGCGTGGTCCTGAAGGCCCAATAGAGTAGCGGTGCGATCGCGACGCCGATCAGGAACAGCGCGTTGATGCGCAGCGCCGCGCGCACCTGCGGCACGTCGCTCCACCAGCCGAAATCGATCGCCGGCAGCCGTGCCGCCGTCGGCTCGATCAGCGGCTTGCCGAGGAAGAAGGCAAGGCCGGTGCCGAGCAGCATCAGCGCGATGCCGACTGCGATGTCGTTGACCCGCGGCAGCGAGCAGATGCCGGCATGCAGCGCGCCGAACAAGGCGCCGGTGATCCCCGCCGCGAGCACGCCAAGCCATGGTGAGCCGGAGAGATAGGAGATGCCGTAGGCGCTCATCGCGCCCATCACCAGCGTGCCTTCGAGGCCGAGATTGATGCGGCCACTTCGTTCGGTGATGCATTCGCCGAGGCTGACGAACAGGAATGGCGTCGAGACGCGGATGGCGCCGCCGAACACGGCGAGCGGGACGGTCCAGAGCCCGAGCGAAGCATCCGTCATGTCAGGACTTTCCCTTCAGGAAGCCGATCCGCCCGTAGAGCGCGTCGCTTGCCAGCACGAACACGAAGATGATGCCTTGCAGCACCAGCACTGACGCATCGGGCAGGCCGAGCCGCCGCTGCAACAGGCCGCCGGAGGCCGAGATGCCGCCGAGCAGGATCGCGACCGGAATGATCGCGAGTGGATTCTGTCGCGCCAGGAACGCGACGAGGATGCCGGTGAAGCCGTAGCCAGCGGCGAGGTTGGCGTTGGTGCGGCCCTGCACGGCCGCGACCTCGATCATGCCGGCTAGTCCCGCGCTGCTGCCGGCGAGGAAGCAGACGGTCAGGATCAGCTTGCCGACGGAAAGCCCCACGATCTTGGCGGCGCGGATGTTGCCGCCGGCGACGCGCGCGGCGAAGCCGAAAGTGGTGTGATAGATCAGGATGTAGGCGGCAACTGCGGCGACGAGGCCGAACACCAGGCCCCAATGCACGTCGGTGCCGGGAATGCTGCCGATCATGTTGGCGGCGCCGATCTCGCGCGTCGACGGCTTGTTGAGGCTGGCCGGATCGCGCATCGGCCCCTCGACCAGATGGTTGAGGATGGCAAGCGCGATATAGACCAGCAGCAGGCTCGAGATCGTCTCGTTGACCCCGCGATATTGCCGCAAGCCGCCCGACAGAGTGATCCAGAGGCCGCCACCGATCATGCCCGCGATCACCATGGCGGTCTGCACGACGATCGGTGCTGCGCCCTGCAACGCCAGCGCCGCTGATGTTGCCGACAGCGCGCCGATCAGAAGCGCGCCTTCGCCGCCGATGATCACCATGCCAAGCTGCGCCGGCAGCGCCGTGCACAGCGCGGTCAGGATCAACGGCGCTGCGCGGGTCAGCGTGTTCTGCCAGGAGAACCAGGTGCCGAACGCGCCGTAATACATGTAGAAATAGAGATCGAGCGGGTTCTTGCCGTAGAGCGCGATGAAGCCGCCGAACACCGCGAGCGCGCCGACCAGCGCCGCGCCCGGGATCAGGATGTACTCGATGCTCGCGCCGTAGCGCTGGAGGAAGCCGGGATCGGCGGCCGGCGCAACGCCTGCCGCCTCCACCGATTCCGCCGCCTCGGTCGTCACGCGGTGGCTCCGATCACACCCTCGACGAGATAGTCCATCTTTTCGAGCTCGGGATCCTGCTGGCCGCGGTCGGTGCCGGAAGCGATCACCGTCTTGCCCTTGTTGTCGACGAGCGGGCCCTTGAAGATCGCGTACTCGCCGGACATGAACTTGGCCTTGACGTCGTCGGCATGCTTGCGGGCTTCCGCCGAGACCATCTCGCCATAGGGCGAGACCTTGACGATCTCTTCCTTCAGGCCGCCGCGATAGAAGTTCGGGATTGCCTCACCCGCGGTGATCATCTTGACGAATTTCGGATAGAGCGCTTCCCAGTTCCACTCGGCGCCGGTGAGATAGGCCTTCGGCGCCAGCGGCGACTGGTTGACGTGATAGCCGCACACCATCGCGCCACGGCGCGCGGCGTTCTCGACCATCGTCTTCGGTCCGTCGACATGGCAGGTCAGCACATCGACGCCCTGGTCGATCAGGCTGTTGGTCGCCTCGGCTTCCTTGACCGGCATCGACCAGTCCCCGGTGAAGATCACCTGCGTGGTCGCCTTCGGATTGGCGAGCCGGGCGCCGAGCGTGAACGCGTTGATGTTGCGCAGCACCTGCGGGATCGGCTTGGCCGCGACGAAGCCGAGCTTGCCGCTCTTGGTCGAATAGCCGGCGACGATGCCGGAGATGTATTGCGCCTCGTCGATATAGCCGAAATAGCTGCCGGCGTTCTTCGGGTCCTTGTCGGACCACAGGCCGCCGCAATGCTCGAAATGCATCTTCGGAAACTTGCCCGCCATCTTGACGACGTGCGGGTTGTAATAGCCGAACGAGGTCGGAAACAGCAGCGTGGCGCCATCGAGATTGATCATGGACTCGATGGTCTTCTCGACTGCGTCGGTCTCCGGCACCTTCTCTTCCTCGACCACCTTGATGCCGGGAAGCTTCTTCAGCGCCGCCGCGCCCTGCGCGTGGGCCTGGTTGTAGCCGTAGTCGTCGCGCGACCCGACATAGATGAAGCCGACCGTGGTTTCCGCTGCCGCCGCGCCGCGAACGCCGAGCGTGCTGCCGAGCGCCAATGCCGCGCTTCCCTGCAATAAATGCCTTCTTGAAATCCTGCCAAAATCCATCGCCTGCTCCCTCCGGCGGGGCCGACCCGCCTGTCCTTGTCGCAGCCGCCGTAACGGCGGCGCGTGACGGAGTGTCGCAAGCTTCGTGCCAGAGCACATTTGGCGGTCATGGTTCTGTAAGTGACTGAATATGAATGTGAATAATAATCAATATGGGCGGCCTCCGGAATCGGCAGATTCCAAATTGCCCATTTGGTGAGCGATCAATCGTCGTTGTATGCAATGCCGTTAAGCAGTCGCTAACCCCCGGACGGCCGATGCGAGCCGCGCCCGGGCGGCGTCAGGGCGCCATTTGCCGGCTGGTCAATCGGATCGGGCCTGCTACGAGTGAACCGGGCCCAGGTGCATGGCTGGACTGATGGGAAACAGCATGAGCGAGAAGAAACCGTCCGCGAAATCGTCCTTGAATCCATCCTCCCTTGGCGACGAGATCGTGGCGCGGATCGATCAGCTCGCGGCGATCTCCGAGACGCCGGAGCATCTGGCGCGCGTCTTCCTCACCGACGAGCATCGCAAGGCGGCCGATCTCATCCTGTCCTGGATGCGCGAGGCCGGCATGAGCGCGCATCTCGATGCGATCGGCAATGTCTGCGGCCGCTACGAGGGCGAGCGGCCGGGCCTGCCGGCCCTGATGCTCGGCTCGCATTACGACACCGTGCGCGACGCCGGCAGATGGGACGGCCCGCTCGGCGTCGTCACCGCGATCGCCTGCGTCGCCGATCTGAACCGGCGCGGCAAGCGGCTGCCGTTCGCGATCGAGATCGTGGGCTTTGCCGACGAGGAGGGCGTGCGCTTTGCGTCGACCCTGCTCGGCAGCCGCGCGGTGGCCGGCACGTTCGACGAGAGCGTGCTCAACACCCGCGATCGCGCCGGCACGTCGATGCGCGATGCGCTGATCGCCTTCGGGCTCGACCCCGATCATATCGGCAAGGCGGCACGCGCCCGCCGCGAGCTGCTCGGTTATGTCGAGCTGCACATCGAGCAGGGCCCCGTGCTGGAAGAGAAGGCGCTGCCGGTCGGCGTCGTCACCGCGATTTCAGGTGCGACCCGGCTCGCCGCCAATCTCACCGGCGTCGCCGGTCATGCCGGCACCGTGCCGATGAAGCTGCGGCGCGATGCGCTGACCGGTGCCGCCGAATGCATCGTTGCGATCGAGCAGTTCTGCAAGAGCGATGAAGCCGGCCTGGTCGGCACCGTCGGCTATATCAGCGCCATGCCCGGCGCCACCAACGTGATCCCAGGCAAGGTGTCCTTCACAATGGACGTCCGCTCGCAGAGCGACATGCATCGCAAGCGCGCCGTCGCCGACATCGTGCGTCAGATCGAGGCGATCGCAAAGCGCCGCGAACTCGCCTTGCAGATCGACGTCACCCACGAGAACCGCAGCGTGCCCTGCGCGCCGTGGCTGAAAGCGCAGATCGCCGCGGCGGTCGCCGCCGAGGGCCATGCCGTATTCGAGCTGCCGAGCGGGGCCGGGCACGACGGGATGGCGATGGTCGACGTCGCCGATATCGGCATGATCTTCGTGCGCTGCCGCGGCGGGATCAGCCACAATCCGGCCGAGCATGTCGAACTCGCCGACGCCGACACCGGCGCACGGGTGCTGCTGCGTTTCATCGAGAATTTTTCATCCGCACGGTGCAGTGAATAGCTGAGGCCGCCACGCCTGGTGGCCCGTATGGCGCCAGTCCGCTGTCGCCCGATCCGTGCCGAATCCGGACAGATCAGACCGCCGTTTCCGGCTCGGCCGAGCCTATTTGCGCCCCGGGTCCGAAGCGCTAGACTTGTCCGAACGGGGGGAAGGACATGCGCTCGTCCGTCGTCCAGGACGTTCAGTTCCCGAAACAACCGGCGTTGCAGCTGATCTATGACACTGCACCGATCGGCCTTGCCTATCTCTCTCCCGATTGCCGTTACCTCCAGATCAACCAGCGGCTCACCGAAATCTGCGGCATTTCCGTCGAAGGTCATCTCGGACGCACCGTGCATGATTGCGTGCCCGCATTGGCGACCGCGGTCGAAGGCATCGTTCGCTCGATCATGGAGACCGGAGAGCCCGTGACCGGCGTTGAGGTGTACGGCCAGCGCCCGGGCCACAATGACGAGCGATGCTGGATCACGCATTGGCATCCGCAGCGCGAGCCGAACGGCAGCATCGTCGGAGTCAACGTGGCGGCGGAAGAGATCACCGACCGCAAACGCAGCGAACGCGAGATCCGCGCCGCCCGCGACGCGGCCGAGAAGGCCCTGCATCATCTGCAGGAGACCCAGGCGTCGCTGATCGAGGCGGAAAAGCTCGCGGCGCTTGGCCGGCTGGTGGCCGGTGTCGCGCATGAGATCAACAGTCCGGTCGGCACCAGCCTCACGGTCGCCTCGGTGCTGGAGCAGAAATGCGCCGACTTCGCTGCCGAGGCCGCGCGCGGCAAGCTGAAGCGCTCCAGCCTGAGCGATTTCATCGAGGTCGTCGAAAGCGCATCGGCGCTGCTGGTCGGCAACCTCAAGCGCGCCGCGGATCTGGTGCAATCGTTCAAGCAGGTGGCCGTCGATCGCAGCTATTTCGACCGCAGCCAGTTCGATCTCGGCGAGGTCACCGAGCAGGTGCTCTCGAACCTGCGTCCGGCGTTGCCGAAGAACAATCTGGCGCTCGAGGTCGACTGCCCGTCCGGTCTCGCGATGAACAGCTATCCCGGCCCCTACGGTCAGGCGCTGACCAATTTGTTCGTCAACTCGGTCGCGCATGCCTTTCCGGACGGCAAGGGCGGCACCATCACGATCCGGCTGCGCGCGTCAGGTCAGGACCAGGTGGAAATCCTGTTCGCCGACGACGGCTGCGGGATGAGCCGTGATGTGCTGCGGCAGGCCTTCGATCCATTCTTCACCACGCGCCGCGACATCGGCCGTATCGGGCTCGGCCTCCACATCGTTCACAACATCGTCACGAACCGGTTGGGCGGAGAGCTCCATCTGGATAGTGCTCCGGGCATGGGGACGAGCGTGCGGATCGCGTTGCCGCGCCTGGCGCCGCAGCGCGGGACCGATAGCTGATGCCTCGGGCGCTCAGAAGGAAATACTCCCCGGCATTCGGGCTGGAAAACGTCCTTCCAAGGAACCGGCGCAAAAGGCATTCAACGACCCTTGCTTCCGCCCCCGCCGTTGCGACATTGTGCGGGCAGTCCTGATGGTCAAGACGATGAGCCAATCCGCATTCGATCCCTTCGGCGAGCCGGTTCCCGCGGTCGATTCTTCGGCCGCGAGCGAAGGCGTGTCGAAATGGCTGAAGACCGCGGGCACCAGCGTGTTCTGGGTGCTGGTGGTCGGCATCGTGCTGGCGCGCGCGGTCTATTTCGAGCCCGGCGTGTTCAGCTTCGAGCATGCCGTTGCGTGGGCGCAGGGTCTGTTCGCCGCGCTTTAGCCGCCGGCGTTCGCGGCGCGGTCTTCGCGCCCTTTGTCTCCCGAATGATCCCCTCGAACGCGACCGCCGCCGGCACGTCCAGCCGGCCGGGCGATTTCAATTGCCACAGCGTGCGCTCGATATGGACACCCTTGATCGGGATGATCTTGAGCTTCCCCAGCTTCACCTGATCGTCGATCGTCGCGACCGACACGATGGCGACGCCGACGCCTGATGCCACCGCCTGCTTGATCGCCTCGGTGCTGCCGATCTCCAGCGTGCGCTGCGGTTCGACGCGGTGGGCGGCCAGCGCCTGCGCGACCACCTCGCGCGTGCCCGAGCCGGGCTCGCGCACGATCAGGATCTCGTCGTTGAGCAGGCGGACGTCGATCGCTCCCGCGGCGGCTGCGAAGCGATGATCCGGAGCCGCGATCAGGACCATCACGTCGGTCCGCCAGGCTTCGCTGATCAGGTTCTCGTCCTCGACAGGCCCCTCGACCAGGGCGATTTCGATCTCATGTCCCAGCATCAGCGCGGCGATATCAGAGGTGTTGGCGTTCACCACATGCAGGTCGATGCCGGGAAAGGCGCGGTGGAAGACGCCGAGATATTCCGGGATCATGTAGGTCGCGATCGTCGTGCTGGCGCCGATGCGCAGCGAACCGCTGTCGAGGTTGCGCAGGGCCTGCAACTCGTCCTCGGCGGCGCGCTCGGCCGCGAACAGCGTCTCGGCATGGCGAGCCAGCGCCGCGCCCTCCCGGGTCGGCCGCACCCCCTTCGGCGTGCGGTCGAGCAGCCGGCAGCCGACCTGCAGCTCGAAATCCCGCACGCCCTTGGAGATCGCCGGCTGGCTGATGTGCAGGAGGTCGGCGGCGCGGGAGAAGCTTCCGGTTCTCGCCACGGCCGCGAACAGGCGGAGCAGATGCAGGTTGAGGGACATAACTTCTCTCTATCGGGGCAGTCCGAAAAGATATTAGCCAGACGCGACGCCCTGGCGCATAAAATCTTCTCCGAAAAGAGGATGTCGTGCCGCAACAAGAACAAGATCAGGGGCAGAAGCAGGGCGTGCTGAAGCGCATTTTCCTGCTGATTCCGGGCATTCTGCTCTGCGGGGTGGTCACCGTCATCTCGCTCGGCATCCAGGCCGCCGAAGAGCGGGTTTTCGACCACCCCTATATCGAGGCGCTGGTCGTCGCGATCCTGCTCGGGATGGCGGTCCGTACCGCCTGGGAGCCGTCGGAGCGCTGGCGCTCGGGCATCGCCTTCAGCGCCAAGCAGCTGCTCGAGGTTGCGGTGATGCTGCTCGGCGCGTCCATCAGCTTCGCCGCGATCGTGGCGTCGGGCGGGCTCCTGATCGGCGCGATCGCCGTCACCGTCATGATCATGCTGGCGGTGACCTATGGTCTCAGCCGGATCCTCGGGCTCAAGGCCAAGCTCGCGATCCTGATCGCCTGCGGCAATTCGATCTGCGGCAATTCCGCGATCGCGGCGGTGGCACCCGTGATCGAGGCCGACGGCGACGACATCGCCTCGTCGATCTCGTTCACCGCCATTCTCGGCGTGCTGATGGTGCTCGGCCTGCCGCTGCTGATTCCGCTTCTGAAGCTGACGGCGACGCAATACGGCATCCTCGCCGGGCTCACCGTCTACGCCGTGCCACAGGTGCTGGCGGCGACCGTGCCGGCCGGCATCGTCTCCACCCAGATCGGCACGCTGGTGAAGCTGGTGCGCGTCCTGATGCTGGGCCCGATCGTGGTCGGCCTCTCGCTGTTCGTGGCGCGGCGGCGCAAGGCCGCCGGCACCGCCAAGGAAAGTGGTGCAAAGGCCGCCTCGATCAGCCCGTTCAAGCTGGTGCCCTGGTTCATCATCGGCTTCCTGGTGCTGGCCGCGCTGCGCTCGTTCCAGCTCGTGCCTGACATCGCGATCGCGCCGGTGACCAAGACGGCGGCGATCCTCACCGTCGTGTCAATGGCAGCGCTCGGGCTCGGCGTCGACGTCCGCGTGCTCTCGACCGTCGGCGGCCGGGTGACGGCGGCGGTCACGCTGTCGCTGCTGCTGCTGCTGGGCCTCAGCATCGGCCTCGTGCATTTCTTCAAGTAGAGCGTGATGAGATCGGGTTGAGCTCGAACGGCGTCGGAAGTTCACCTCTCCCTTTGGGAGAGGTCGATTTGCGCAGCAAATCGGGTGAGGGGTTACGGTCTATCGGGAGAGCAAGAGCCCTCACCCGGATTGCACCGGACGATGCTTCGCATCGCCGAGAGCAATCCGACCTCTCCCAAAGGGAGAGGTGAACCGAAAGCGCGGCAAAGCGAGTCAACCAAAACTCACACCGCTCCAGCGGCTACTCGGCGGCCTTCGCGGTCTTGCCGAACATCCGTGTCGGTGCGGGAAAGCCGCAGGACGTGCCGTCGGTGATCTTGACCTGATCTTCCCAGGGCAGGCGGAAGCGGCCGGACACCATGTCCTGCATGAAGGTGTAGGGGCAATCCATCGCGCCGCCCTTCACCGCGACATAGCCGCGGTGCCAGAGCTGATAGATGTTGTTCTCGACGCCCCAGTTGATCCGCGCCTCGCGCACGAGATCGGGCCGCACCTCGGCGGTGATGATCTCGTCGGCCCGTCCCGTGGTCCCGTGCGCGATGATGCTGCCGTCGAAATTGACGATCATGCCTTCGCCCATCGAGTCGAACGACCCGTCCGAGCCGCACATGCAGACATTGGCGGTCACCATCAGGTTCTGGAACGCGTTGGCCTGGTTGGTGAAGCGCCAGCTGTTGCGGATCGGCGCGGTGTAGCCTGCGGTGCGGATCATGATCTCCGCGCCCTTGTAGGCGCATTCACGGGCCATTTCGGGGAACATGCCGTCATGGCAGATGATCAGCGCGATCTTCGCGCCTTTCGGTCCGTCGATCACGGGAATGCCGACATCGCCCGGCTCCCACGGCTCGACCGGAATCCAGGGATGGAATTTGCGGTAATAGAGCTTGATCTCGCCATGATCGTCGATGATCAGCCCGGAATTGTAGGGATTGCCGTGCGGGTTGAACTCCATGATGGAGAAGCAGCCCCAGATCCTGTTGTCGATGCAGGCCTGCCTGAAGGCCGCGACCTCGGGTCCGTCGAGCCGGCACATGATCTCCGGATTGGTGTCCATCGAGAGACCGTGCAGCGAATATTCGGGGAACACGACAAGGTCCATGGTGGCGAGATTGCGCCGCGCCTTGCCGACCATCCAGACGATGCGCTCGGTCTGCCGTGCCAGATCGGCCCTGGTCGCCACCACGGGCAGCTGCAGCTGCACCAGTCCGATCACCACGCCGTTGGGCGACTTGTTGAGACCGCCAAGTCCATTCATGCCTGTCCTCCCGCCTGTTTGAAATGGGCTGTCATTTCGCGAACGATTGTTGTCGTTCGGTAGGGCTCCCGTCCGGCCCTTGGCTAGCAACGATCATGCCAGCAAGATCGAACGGCCAGCAAATCAGGTGCCGGTGAGAACATGGGAAGATGGCGCGGAGAACGGCCGAGCGTGTGTCCCAACAGATTGAGATGCCAGACGTTTCCGGCGTTTGAGGGCAGGAGGCGCATCATTGCGCAATGGCATGCGGTTTGCTTAATCAAATGCGGGTCTTCTCGCATTCGGGGCGTGCGTCATGGCGAATTCAAGCGGGACAATCGCGGCGGAGCCGGCGCCGATCACGCTCGACTGGAGCAAGACCGCGCTCGTCATCATCGACATGCAGCGCGATTTCATGGAGCGAGGGGGCTTCGGCGAGACGCTCGGCAATGACGTCAGCCAGCTTGCCCGCGCGGTGCAGCCGATCGCCGCCGTCCTCGCCGCGGTGCGCGACGCCGGGCTGCTTGTGGTCCATACCCGCGAGGGCCATCTGCCTGATCTCTCCGACGCGCCGCCGGCAAAGCTCGAGCGTGGTGCGCCTCGCTTGCGGATCGGCGATCCCGGTCCGATGGGACGGATCCTGATCCGCGGCGAGGCCGGGCACGACATCATCCCCGAGCTTTATCCGCTCCAGAGCGAGATCGTGATCGACAAGCCCGGCAAGGGCGCGTTCTACGCCACCGAATTCGGCGACATCCTGCAGAAATACGGCATCGAGAATCTCTTGGTCTGCGGTGTCACCACCGAAGTCTGCGTCAACACCACGGTGCGCGAGGCCAATGACCGCGGCTATCGCTGCGTCGTGATCTCCGACGGCTGCGCGTCCTACTTCCCGGAATTCCACGAGATGGGCCTGAAGATGATCAAGGCCCAGGGCGGCATTTTCGGTTGGGTCACCGATTCAACCGCGGTGCTGGAAGCGCTCGGGCACTAGAGCAAGATTAAATCAGGTTGCGGCCGCGAATGAGGCGCGTTACCTCTTGCGTCGTACTCATAACTTTGGGGCGCCCGCTTTCAGGGACGAAGCAGACACACGACCCGACGTCGGGGATATCGCCTTGTGACCCAAACCGGACTATTCCGGCTGATGTTGCAGCTGCTGTGGATGTGAAATGTCGCTACTTTTGTGCGCGCTTGCCATCGTACTCCTCAGCATTGCCGGATGGGGTTTCATGTCCGTGATGGCAGAGCTGGCTAAGTCGTATCCTCAGGAGCCGTTGGACACCTTGTCTCGCAGATTTGAGGTCAATGAATTCATCTGGAGTCCCCGTGTGCCGCTGCGATTGCGGAAACAATATATCGCTACACAAGCTTGTGCGGTCCCGGCGTTCCTCTGCCTGGCGGCGCTGGTATGGATTAATGAGCCACGTCCCGATGTCCGCACATTGGGGGCTATTGCCTTTTGCGCCGTTTCAGTTCTCGCAGCCGCTCTGCTGGCTTGGAAGGCCCTTCGACGAGCGGGATGACATGTTCAGGAAAGCGGCAAGGCTTTTGGCCCAAAGCCGACATGACCAATCGCGCCTCTTTTGTCCGCTTCTGACGGCAGTAGAGATGTCATTCGGCACCGGATCTACGGGTAATCGACCTAGCCGCCCTTCACCGCCCCCGCCGTCAGCCCCGCCACGATCTGCCGCTGTGCCATCACGGTGAGCAGCAGCACCGGCGCGGTCACGATCAGCGCGGCGGCGGCAAGCGGGCCCCAGCTCAGCTGGTCGAACGAGATCATGTTGTAGACCGCGACCGGCAGTGTGCGCGTCTCGCGCCCGGCCAGCACGATGCCGAACACAAAATTGTTCCAGGAGAAGATCACCGCGAGGATGAAGGCGACCGCGAGCCCGGGCCTGGCGATCGGCAGCGCGACATGGCGGAACACCTGCCAGCGCGTGGCGCCGTCGATCAGCGCGGCTTCTTCCAGCTCCAGCGGCGTGGTCTCGAAATAGCCGATCATGATCCAGATCACGATCGGCACCGTGACCACGAGGTGGATGATGATCTGCGGCACCAGCGTGCCGAGCAGGCCGAGCCACTGGAACAGCAGGAACAGCGGGATCAGATACGACAGCCCCGGCGTGATGCGCGCGATCAGGATCACGATCGCCGATTTGTGTGCGGCCATCCGCGCAATGCCGTAGCCGGCGGGCACGCCGACCAGCATCGCAAGCCCAGTGGCACAGCCCGTGACGACAAGGCTGTTGCTGAAATAGGTCAGGAAGCGGTTGGAGGCAAACACATCGGCATAGTTCTTCCAGGCGAAATGCTCCGGGATGAACACCGGCGGATAGGAGGCGTTGTCGATCTCGAATTTCAGCGACAGCGAGGCCATCCAGAGGAAGAACAGGATCGCCGGCGAGACGATGACGAACACCGACAGCCACAGCCCGATCCGGCCAAGAATCTGACGCGGGTTCATGCCTCGCCCCCGAGTTCTGAGGTCCACAGCAGGCGCTTGCGCAAGTAGAGCAACAGCGCCGCCAGCGCCACGATCAGGAGGAAGAACACCACCGCAATCGCCGAGCCGTAGCCGAGGTCGTAATAGACGAAGGCAACGCTGTAGAGATAGACGTTGATGGTTTCCGACGCCGAGCCCGGCCCTCCTTGCGTGATCGCGAAGATGATGTCGAAGCTTTTCACCGCGTCGATCATGCGGATCATGCCGGCGATGAACAGGAACGGCATGATCAAAGGCAGCGTGATGAAGCGGAACACCTGCCAGAAATTGGCGCCGTCGATCTGCGCGCTCTCATAGGGTTCGGTCGGGATCGCGGCGAGGCCGCCGAGCACGATCAGCATCACCAGCGGCGTCCATTGCCAGGTCTCGACCAGCACCAGCGATGGGATCACCGTCGTCGGGTTGAACACCCAGAGCTGCGGCGGCAGGCCGACCAGTGACAGCAGATAGTTCAGGACGCCAAGCTGCGGGTGGAACATCATGGTCCACACCAGCGCGATCGCCACCGGGGTCGCCATCATCGGCATGATGAAGATGCCGCGCAGGAAGCCGCGCGCGGCGAATTTCTGGTGAAACACCACCGCCGCCAGCGTGCCGAACACCAGCGGCAGCACCACCGACAGCGCGGTGTAGGACAGCGTGTGCCCTACCGCCTCGACGAAGCGCGGATCGGTCGGCAGCCGCAGATAGTTGGCGAGCCCGACGAAGACGGTCGGCGAGCCGACCTTCCATTCCTGCATGCTCATCCAGATCGTGAACACCCACGGAAAGACGATCACGGCCAGCACCACGACAAGCGCCGGGATCACGAACGGCCAGTAGGACGGCGGACGCCATTCACGCGCCGGCGCGGCGTCCCCAGAGCCTCCGGCTCTGGAGTCTTGCTTTGACGCGTTTTCTTCACGCGAACCGGTACCCACTTCGCTTGAAAACGCTTTGCCGGCTGCCGCCGGCTCAGCCTGTGTCACCACGCTCACGCTTTTTCACTACGCTCCAGGATGGGGCGGAATTGCTCGTGCGCCTTCTTCAGCTCGGTGGCGGGATCGGCGCCCGACAGCGTCGCGGTCAGTGCCGCACCGACGATGTCGCGGAATTCGGCGACCGGGATGATGACTGGCAGGCCGAGCTTCGAGATCTTGGCTGAATCGACCACCGATTGCAGCCATTCCTTGGTCTTGACGCCCTTGGCGACTTCGGGGTCGTCGACGATGGAGTTGCGGAACGGCACGCCGCCGCCGGCCTGCAGCAGGCGGGCGCCCTGTCCCCGCGAGACCACCCATTGGCAGAGCAGGTAGGCGGCTTCCTTGTTCTTGCTCGCCGCGGGAATGCCGACGCCGTCGCCATAGGTCGACGAGAATTTGCCCTTGGGTCCGGCGGGCACCAGCGTGTAGCCGACCTTGCCGACGACGCGCGAGGCGGTGGGGTCCTCCAGCGGCGGCGCCCAGCCGTCGGCGTCGATCCACATCGCCGCGCGGCCTTGCGTGAACGAGGCCATCGATTCCATCCAGTTGAAGCCGGCGACGCCGGGAGGCGCGCATTTCGTCAGCAGCCGCTGATAGAGCTTGGTGGCCTCGATCGCCTCGGGGCCGTCGGTCAGGATGTTGCCCTTGGCATCGAGGAATTCGCCGCCATAGTTCAGATAGAAGTTGGTCCACATCGCCATGTTGGCGTTGCGCAGGCCACGGCCGACAAAGCCGTAGATGCCTTCCTTGGGATCGGTCAGCTTCTCGGCGGTGACCGCCATCTCCTCCAGCGTCTTCGGGACCTCGACGCCCTTCTTCTGGAACAACTCCTTGTTGTAGTAGAGGATGAAATAGTCGACCGACCACGGCAGCGACAGCATCTGGCCCTTGTCGTTGCGCGCATATTGCAGGCCGGCGGCCGAGAAATCGCTCTCGACGAGGTCGGGCGGCGTCAGGCTCGGGTCCTTGAGAAAGCCCGACATGTCGGCGAGCCAGCCCGCCTTCTCGAATTGCCGCTTCTGCACGTGATAGCTGAGGTGCACGACATCGAAGCTCGGCTTGCCCGAGGACAGCTCGATCACGCATTTCTGGCGCTGCTGCTGCTCGGGAATCTGCTCCGATTCGACCTTGATGCCGGAGAGCTCGGTGAATTCCTTGATGTATTTTTGCAGATTGTCGCCGCGCGGCCCCTTGGCGAGGATCACCTCCAGCGTCGTCCCGGAATATTTCTTCCAGTTGAGCTCGGCGCGGGCCGGAAATCCGGTCAATCCAACCGCGCCGGCGGCTGCGGCGCCGGCCAGCATCTGCCGGCGCGAGATCAGGTGATGCGACATGTTTCTCTCCCTGGACGGTTCTTGTTTGGGAGGGATACTAGCGTCTCAACTTTCCGTGCCTAGCCCCCAGATGCGCGGCGCCGCTGCATAACGCTGCGCCGCGCATGGTATGGCAGTTATGCCTTGACGAAGGCGAGCAGGGTGCCGTTGGCAGCGGCCGGCGGCACGGTGATGCCGCTGCCGCTCTTCACGCCGGTTGTGCCGAGCGCCTTCTCGGTTGCGGCGAGGTCGGCCGCGATCACGAGACCGGCGCCGCCGCGATCGGACAGCCCATCCAGCGATACGCCGGGATAACGCTTGCCGAGCTGATCCCTGGTCAGGAACACGAAGTCGGCGCGGTCCCCGCCGGACGGCACCGCAACCGCACCGTCGGGATCGTGCCTCGCGGCGATATCGATCATTCTGGAGAGATGCGCGGCATCGGTTGCGGGATCGGGCGAGACGATCAGCGCCTGCTTGAGGCGTTTTGCCCCATTGGCGTGCGTCATCAGTTCGGGGATCCACACCGTCTCGCGGGTCTTGTGCTGGCAGGCGAAGATGCGGACGCCGCCGGGCGCCTCAGCGGTCGGCCATTGGAAGGTGCGGAATTTCGCGGCCGAGACCGTGCCATCAGGCAGCGTCACCGGGCGTTCGAAGTCGGTCGGCCCGATCGGCGCATAGCCGCGCGCGCGGATCTCCTCGGCACCGGCTGTCGAATCCAGCGCGGTGAACGCGATGCGTTCGATGCCCTCGCCGCGCTTCTCGAGGAAGGCGCGCGCCGGAGCATTGTGTTCCGTCGGCGTCAGCACGCCGAGCAATTCCATGTAGTCGGGGTCGAACATGATGGTGTAGTTGCCCGATCCCATATGCGCGCTGTGGGTGCCGCGCGGCGACACGGTGAAGCCGAGCCGCCTGTAATTCTCGGCGGCCTTGTCGAGGTCCTTCACCATGACCACGGCGTGATCGATTCCGATGACGTTCTTGAGTGTCACTTCTTGTCTTCCCGGCTGGAATAAGAGAGTAGAGTAAAGCTAACCAGAACGCGCAGGCGCCCGCAAGAAAGGATCATGATGAGCAGCAATGCCGTGCGCTGGCCCAATTCGCTCTGGGCCGCAGTGACGCCACCCGGCCCCGATTGCCCCGAATTGACCGGCGCGCAGCAGGCCGATGTCGTCATCATCGGCGGCGGCTTCACCGGCCTGTCGACCGCGCTGCATCTGCGCGAGGCCAATGTCGACGTCGCGATCGTCGAGGCCGCCGAGCCGGGCTGGGGCGCCTCGGGCCGCAACAACGGCCAGGTGATCCCGACGCTGTCGCGCCCTGATCCGGATGACATCATCAAGAGACATGGCGCGGCCGGCGAGCGCTTCGTTGCGATGCTGCGCGACAGCGCGGCAATGCTGTTCGACGTCGTCAAGCGCTACAACATCGAGGCCGAGCAGGAGCAGGCCGGCTGGGTGCAGCCGGTGCATTCGCCGAGCCGGATCAGGATCGCGGAGCGGCGGGTGCAGCAATGGTCGAAATTCGGCGCGCCGGTCGAATTGCTGTCGCGCGAGCAGACGAGGGACATGCTCGGCTCGGATGCCTGGTACGGCGGCTTCTGGAACAGGACCGGCGGCCATGTCAATCCGCTGGCGCTGGCGCGGGGCCTGGCGCGCACCGTGCTCGGCCTCGGTGCGCGCATCTACGCTCGTTCGCCTGCGCTAAGTTTCGAGCGCCGCGGCGATCGCTGGGTGGTGAAGACCGAGAAGGGCGAAATCTCCGGCCGTGCGCTGGTGGTCGCGACCAATGCCTATAGCGGCGAGTTCGCGAGATCGCTGGTGCCTGAGATCGCGACCGAGGTGATGCCGGTGCTGTCGTGGCAGATGGCGACGCAGCCGCTGTCGGACAATGTCCGCAAGACCATCATTCCCGGCCGGCAGGCGATGTCGGATACCCATGGCGAGCTGTATTTTGCGCGTTACGACGCGCGCAATCGTCTCGTCACCGGCGGTGCCGTGCTCGGCCCGGGCGACAAGACCGCGCGGCTCAAGGCGCGGGTGACCGAGCGGTTGCAACGCCTGTGGCCGCAGATCGGCGACATCTCCTTCGACTATGTCTGGAACGGTTATGTCGGGATGACCGCGGATTTCCTGCCGCGCATGCATCGCCTCGGACCGAACGCCTATGGCTGGACCGGCTGCAACGGCCGCGCCGTCGCACTGACGATCCCGCTCGGCCGCGAATTGGCGCGGGCCGTGCAGGGCGTGCCGGAAAGCGAGTTGGCGCTGCCATTCACCGAGCCGGTGCAGTACATGGCGCACGGATTGCTGCGCAAGCTCGCGCCCTGGATGCTGGTGCTCTATCGGCGCCGCGATGCGCAGGAGCTGGTCAAGGGCGATCGCTTCGAGTTGTTGCGCTGGGCGGAGCATTTGCTCGCGTCGCGCCGGTCACGGTAAGCGCGGAGCAACCTTGCGCCACGCGCGGGAGATATAGAGCGTGGAGGCGCCAGGCGCCCGAGGCGGGGACTGGTCGGGCGATGTCACGCTGCGAAGAATGGGGGCCAATCAGGTCCGGCGGAGCGCCGCGTTCACGGGGATTCCGCCGCTGGCGGATAGCGTCGTGGAAACTCCGCCGCGACGCAGGCGTTATTGCGACATACCAATCCCGGGAGGTGGGCATGACGAGGAAGCGCATCGGTATTCTCACGGGAGGCGGTGACGTCCCCGGCCTTAACGCGGTGATCAAGAGCGTCACCTATCGCGGCAGTGAGGACGATATCGAGGTCATCGGTCTCCGCCGTGGCTGGGAAGCGCTCACGCACCTGAACCTCGCCGACCCCGTCAGCAGGTCCCATTACACCATCCCGCTGAACCGCGAAAACACGCGCGTCATCGACCGGCGCGGCGGCACCGTGCTGCACTCGAGCCGCACCAATCCCTCCAAAATGAAGAAGTTGCCCGATCATCTCGCGGGCCACGACTTTCCGGTTTCCCGGAGCACCAAGGGTGGCATCGCAGCCACGACGTGGGACCTCACCAGCGAGGTGCTGGCGAACCTCGCGGGGCTCGGTATCGAACATCTGATCGCCATCGGCGGCGACGATACGCTCAGCTATGCGGACAAGCTCAGTGGACTCGGCGTCAACATCATTGCCATTCCCAAGACGATGGACAACGATGTCCGCAACACCGAATACTGCATCGGTTTCTCGACCGCGATCACGCGCGCCAGCGATGCCATCCAGCGTCAACGCACCACCGTCGGCTCGCATGAGCGAATCGGAATTTTCCGCGTCTTTGGTCGCGATGCCGGATTTACGGCGCTCTACACCGCCTACGCAACCTCAATCCGATGTGCCATACCCGAGTACAAGGTCAACCTCGACAAGCTGACCCAGCTGCTTCTCGAGGACAAGCACGGCAACCCAAGCAACTACGCGCTGATCGTGCTTAGCGAGGGCGCCGAGTGGGAGGGCTACAAGGTGCAGGAATACGGTGAGCCCGATGCCTACGGTCACCGCAGGAAGGCGAGCGTAGCCGAAGCATTCGCCGACGAGATCAAGCGGCGCGCCGGCGAGGAGACTATCGTCTCTGACCTCACCTACGACCTGCGCTCGGGCGATCCGGACTTCATCGACAAGCTTGTCGCGCTGACGTTCGGTAACATGGCGTACGATGCCATCCTGGAAGGCAAGACCGGCCTGATGTCGGCGCTGGTCGAGGGCCGCTACGACCTCGTGCCCATCCCTGACGCCAAGCTCGGGCCGCGCAAAGTGGACGTTGCGAGCGCGTACAACACCGAGCGCTACCGTCCTCTCTATTCCAACAAGCGGGGCCTGCCGATCTTTCTCAACCACGCTTCATAGGGCGGGTGGTAACCCCATCGAGCATGACGGGCTATCCCAGATGCGTCGATAGCGCGTATCGACACGCGCTGACGGAGGGGGCCATAATTCCGTGAGGAACTTGCGCAGGGAACCTGTCGCAACCCACAACGTTGTTTTTGAGCAGCGCCGTCGCCCCGGCGCAGCGAGCGCCGAGGCGATGGTGCCGAGCTGCGGTCGGAGGGATGGTCATGAAACTCACCATTTCGGTCATCAAGGCTGACGTTGGCTCTGTCGGGGGGCATACGAAACCATCTGCACGCATGATGGCGACTGTCGAGGCGGAGGTCGCGAAAGCGATCGACGATGGCCTCTTGATCGACGGTTTCGTCCGCCATACCGGCGACGACGTTGCCATCATCATGAGCCACTCGCGGGGCGAAGGAAGCTCCGAGGTCCATCAATTCGCCTGGAAGACGTTTCTCGCGGCCACTGCGGTTGCGAAGACCTCCGGGCTCTACGGCGCCGGCCAGGATCTTCTCGTCGACGCCCCTTCCGGAAACGTTCGCGGCGCGGGTCCGGCCGTCGCCGAACTCAGCTTCGACCACAGCCTCTCGGGCGCGAGACCCGCGGAGTCCTTCATGGTGTTCGCCGCCGACAAATGCGGCCCCGGTGCCTACAACCTGCCGCTCTATCTCGCCTTTGCCGATCCGATGTATTGCGCTGGGCTGATGCTGCCCCCGATGATCAAGGGCTTCCGTTTCCATATCATCGATATGGACAACACGGTCGGCGACAGCGTGATCGAACTCGATGCGCCCGCGGACGGCTACCACATTGCGGCGCTGCTTCGCGACAACGAGCGCTTCGGCATTGATCGCATCATCTCGAAAACCTATGGCGAGGTCGCCGTCGCCGTTTCGGCGCAGCGCCTTCACTCCATCGCAGGCAAGTACACCGGCAAGGATGATCCGGTCGCGATCGTCAGGAACCAGGGCATTTTCGCGGCGCCCGAAGAAATCATCTCGCCATTCACCAAGGCGCACTTCGTGGGCGGCGATGCGCGCGGCTCGCATGTGATGCCGCTCATGCCCGTGCCGCTCAATACCCCGGTGACGGGGATGTACTGCCTGCCGATCGTTTCCTGCGTCGGCTTCTCGATCGACCGGGGCGGGAAGTTTTCGGAGTCCTATACCGATTTCTTTGACAACCTTGCATGGGACGAGGTCCGCCAGCGCGCCCAGCGCAAGGCGATCGAGATGCGCGACCAGGGCTGGTCCGGTGCTGCGATGCTGCCCTATTCCGAACTGGAATATGGCGGCTTCCGCGACACGGTGTCCGGATTGCTGAAGCGGTTCCGGCTGCGCGAGGAGCGTAGGCCGGAAGCGGCCGAGTAGAGCGTGCTGCGTGGCGCGCTTGACTACACAGTTGCCGTGGCGTGCTCGCGCGCGAACCTGCCGCCGGGGATCGCTGACAGCAGCGCCTGCGTATAGGGATGCTGCGGCTTGCCGAACACCTCGGCGGTCAGTCCTTGCTCGACCACCGCGCCATCCTTCATGACAGCAACCAGATCGCAGATCTGGGCGGCGACCCGCAAATCGTGTGTGATGAAGATAATGGAGAGGCCGAGCTGCTGGCGCAGCCCGGCGAGCAGTTTCAGCACCTGCGCCTGCACCGAGACGTCGAGCGCAGAGACCGGCTCGTCGGCGACCAGCACGCCCGGCTTCAACGCCAGCGCCCGCGCCAGCCCGATGCGCTGCCGCTGGCCGCCGGAGAATTCGTGCGGGTAGCGATCGCCGGCGGACGGGTCGAGCCCGACCAGTTCGAACAGCGTCCGCGCTTCCGCGATCGCGGTCGTGCGGTCGGTGCCGTGCACGATCGGTCCCTGCGCCACCAGCTCGGCCGCCTTGCGGCGCGGGTTGAGTGAGGCGAACGGATCCTGGAACACCATCTGGATGTGGCGGGTCTCGCGCCTGATGGCGTCGCGGCCGAGCTTCGCCCAGTCCTTGCCGTCGAGCACGATCGATCCGCTGTCGGGATCGATCAACCGGACGATGCAGCGCGCCAGCGTCGATTTGCCCGAACCGGATTCGCCGACGATGCCGAGCGTCGCGCCGCGCGGCAGGCGCAGCGAGACGTTCTTGACTGCCTCCGTGATCCGCGCGCCGCGGCCGAGGAAGCCGCCGGTGCGGTAGGTCTTGGAGACGCCGTCGATGGTCAGGATGTCCTTGCCGGAGAGAATCCGCGGCGGCGGCGCCGTCAGCGGCGGGACCGCCGCGATCAGCTGCCTGGTGTAGGCATGCTGCGGGTCGTTCAGCACCTTGTCGGCCGTGCCTTGCTCGACGATCGCGCCGTGCTGCATCACCACGACGCGGTCGGCGATCTCGGCGACCACGCCGAAATCATGGGTGATGAACAGCACCGCGGTCTTCTTGCGCTGCTGCAGATCGCGGATCAGCTTCAGGATCTGCGCCTGCGTCGTGACGTCGAGCGCGGTGGTCGGCTCGTCGGCGATCAACAGCTTCGGGTCCAGCGCCAGCGCCATCGCGATCATGGCGCGCTGGCGCTGGCCGCCGGAGAGCTCGTGCGGATAGGCCTTCGCGGCCGCCCTGGGGTCGGGGATGCGGACGTCCTCAAGCAGTGCCTCTACCCGCGCATTGATCTCGGCCTTCGACAGGCCGGTGTGGATCGCGAACATCTCGCCGATCTGGTCGCCGATGGTGCGCAGCGGATTGAGCGCCGTCATCGGCTCCTGAAAGATCATCGCGATCCCGGCGCCGCGCACCTCGCGCATTTCGGCCGGATCGGCGGCGCAGAGGTCGCGGCCGTCGAACATCATCCGGCCCCGTTCGATGGTGACCTCGTTCGGCAGCAGCCGCATGATGGCGTTCGCCATCATCGACTTGCCGGAGCCGGATTCTCCGACCACGCAGAGGAGCTCGTTGGACGCAATCGACAATGAGACGTCGGACAGCGCGTGCGGCCGGTCGGCGCCCTTGGGCAGGCGCACGGTCAACCCTTCGAGCGAAAGAACGGTGTCGCTCATCGGCTCTTCAGCCTCGGATTGAGCGCATCGTTGAGGCCCTGGCCGACCAGCGACACCGCGAGCACGGTGACGAGGATCGCAATGCCGGGGATCGCCGAGACGTACCATTGCACCCGCAGCACATCGCGGCCGAGCCCGATCAGATTGCCCCAGGAGGCGACGTTGGGGTCGGACAGCCTCAGGAACGCCAGCGCGCTTTCCAAGAGGATCGCGACCGCCATCACCACGCTGGCATAGACGATGACAGGCGGCAGCGCATTGGGCAGGATCTCGCCGAGGATCAGCTGGAGGTCCCTCATGCCGAGCGTCTTGCCGGCCTGGACGAATTCGCGGTTGCGCAGCGACAGGAACTCGGCGCGGGTCAGCCGCGCCGGCGCCGGCCACGACACCACGCCGACCGCAATCGTCACCGTGGTCAAGGTCGACCCGAACACTGCGACCAGCACCAGCAGCAGCACGAAGTTCGGCAGGGTCTGGAACGCCTCGGTGATCCGCATCAGGACATTGTCGACCCAGCCGCCGTAATAGCCGGCAAAGGCGCCGACCAGGATGCCGATCAGGATCGCGATCACGGTGGCGACGCCGCCGATCAGGAGCGAGATCCGCGCGCCGTAGAAGATCTGGGCGGCGATGTCGCGGCCGGAATTGTCGGTGCCGAGCAGGAAGCGCGGATTGGTGAACGGCCAGACCAGCGGCCGGCCCGCCAGCGCGAGCGGATCGCGCGGGTAAAGGAAACTCGCGCTGATTGCCATCGCGATCACCAGCAGCAGCAGGATCAGGCCGATCACCGCGGCCGGGCTGCGGAAGTAGCGTTTCACCGTGTCCATCGTCAGCCCTCCGCCGCGATGCGCGGATCGAGCCGCGCGTAGAGCAGGTCGACGACGAAGTTGACGACAATCACAAGGAGCGCGGACACGAACACGATGCCGAGCAGGGTGTTGAGGTCGCGCTGCACCACGGATTCATAGGCGAGGCGGCCGAGGCCGGGCAGCGAGAACACGCTCTCGACAACGACCGAGCCGCCGAGCATGGTGCCGGCCTGCAAGCCGATCAGCGTCACCATCGGCAGCAGCGCGTTGCGCAGCACGTGGCGGGTGATGACATGGGTCTCGTCCAGCCCCTTGGCGCGGGCGGTGCGGACGAAATCGAGGTTCAAGACCTCCAGCATCGAGGCGCGCATGATGCGCAAATAGATCGCAAGGAAGATCAGCCCGAGCGTCGTCGTCGGCAGCACGAGGTGGGCTGCGATGTCGAGCACGCCCCGGATGCCGGTCTGCACCGTTCCGATGTCCTGGAAGCCGCCGGATGGCAGCCATTGCAGATAGACCGAGAACACCACGATCGCCATCAGCCCGAACCAGAACGAAGGGGTGGCGTAGAAGATCAGGCCGAGCGTCGAGATCAAGGTGTCCGGCCAGCGGTTGACGCCGCGCGCGGCGATCACGCCGAATACGAGGCCAAAGAAGAACGCGAACGACAGCGACGCGGTCATCAGCAGGATGGTCGGCGGCAGCCGTTCCAGGATCACGGTCGCCACCGGCTTGCCGTAGATCGAGGAGAAGCCCAGATCGAGCCGCACCAGGTGCCACAGATAGTTGCCGAGTTGCGCCGGAACCGAGAGGTCGAGCCCGTAGAACTTGCGCAGCTGCTGCGCGGTCGCGGCGTCGCCGCCGCCCATCTGCGCCATCAGCGCATCGACGGTGTCGCCCGGCGCGAGCTGCAGCAGCAGGAACACGCCGATCAGGATCAGGAACAGGGTCGGGATCGAGGCGGCGAGCCGCCGCCCCGCAAGGCTCAGGATACGCATCGGTTATCTATAGCGTTTTCGAACGAAGTGGACACTGGCCTCTCGGTCTCCTCGCCCCGCTTGCGGGGAGAGGTCGGATCGCATGCAGCAAAGCGAAATACGATCCGGGTGAGGGGGTACAGGTCTATCGATGGAGCGATCTCGCGGAGACGGCCCCTCACCCCGACCCTCTCCCCGCGAGAGCGGGGCGAGGGGGAAGTGGACCGCGCCGGGTGGCCTCAAGCCGAAAGCCACAGATCGTGCCAGCTCGCCGAGCCCCAGCGCGGCGTGTTGGAGTGGTTGCGCGCCTTTGCCGTGATCACGGTGACGAAGATCTGCTCGATCGGCATCCAGACCGGCAGCTCGGTGTTCACCTCCTTGACGAAGTCGGCATAGAGCGCCTTGCGCTTGACCGGATCGACTTCGGTCGCGGCATCGTCGATGGTCTTGTCGACCGTCTTGTCCTCCCAGCCCCACTGGTTGGTCCACGGCGCGCCCTTGGGCTGGCCGGAGCGGTACCACACCGTGGTCGAGACCGCGGGGTCGTTGCGATACTGATGCCAGCCGGTGGCGAGATCGAAGGCGTGGTCGTCATAGACCTGCTTGAGGAAGCCGCCGCCGTCGTTGCGCACGATATCGACCTGGATGCCGACTTCTCCCAGCGACTGCTGGATGAAGGTCGACCACAGCGAGATGTCCTCGCCCCACGGGGCCGGCAGCAATTTCAGCGAGAAGCGGTTGCCGCCGGTGGCCTTGAAGCCGGCCTCGTCGAGCAGCGCGATCGCCTTCGCCTTGTCATAGGGATATTGCGGCGTGTTCGGCCCGGGATAGAAGTCGGTCGAGGTCGAGGGGATCGGCCCGGTGCCGAGCTTGGCGAAATCGCCCAAGAAATTCTCGATGAAGAACGGCACGTTGATCGCATGCGCAATGGCGCGGCGGACTCGGATGTCGGACAATTCCTTGCGGCGGAAGTTGAACTCGATGGTGTTGGTACGGGCGTTGCCCTCATTGCCCTTGGTCTGGACCATGAAGCGCTTGTCCTTGCCGAGCCGCGCCATGTCCGAGATCGTCAGCCCCGAGAACGGGCTGTAGTGCAATTCGCCCGCCTCCATCTGGGCGGCGGCCGCGGCGCGATCGGTGATCACTTTCCAGACGATGCGGTCGAGATAGGGCGCATTCGGCCGCCAGTAATCCGGATTGCGGTCGGCGATGATGTATTGCCCGCGCTCGTATTTGACGAATTTGAACGGGCCGGTGCCGACCGGCGCCAGATTGGTCGGGTTCTGCCTGATGTCGCCGCTCTCATAGAGATGCTTGGCGGAGACGTAGCCGAGGTCGGGCAGGGCCCGGAGCAGCAGGTTCAGCGGCATCGGCCGCTCGTAGTGGAAGATCGCGGTCTGCGGATCGGGCGTATCGACCGATGTGAGGAACAGCTGCAGCGTCGATCCGTAGTTGAGGATCTTCTTCCACATGTTCATCGCGGTGAAGGCGACGTCCTCCGAGGTGAACGGCTTGCCGTCGTGCCAGGTGATGCCCTTGCGCAGCTTGAAGGTGACGGTCTTGCCGTCCGGCGTCGCCTCCCAGCTCTCGGCGAGCACGCCGACCGGCTGGCCGTTGGCGTCGAGGTCGACCAGATTCTCCTGGATCTTGCCGCCGATGATGTAGACGCCGGTCGAGGCCTGGATGCTGGGGTTGAGCTGGCGCTGCTCGGCGCCGTAATGGACGTTGAACACGCCGCCCTTGCGCGGGGTTTCCTGCGCGAATGCCCGCATCGGATTGATGACGTTGGCCGCAATCGCGGCCGAGGTCAGAAGGGCCGTGCGGCGGTTGATCTCAAGGCGGGACAAATCCATACGCGGGGTCTCCGGAACATACATAAAGGCTTGCATCGGGCGGCCAGCCGATCGGCCGTGGCGCCCCTTTGCGATGTTACGATGGAATGGGAACTTGAGTCATTTTCTAATGCCTCGGCCTTTTGGAGGATCGTTTCCGAAACCTGAAGTGGCGCACTGCCGTGGTTCGCAACCCGACTTGTGCGCAGCATTGTCGCACGCCTGCGGCGCGAGATGCGCCGGGTGATTCGCGCGAGGGGTTGTTTCGGGAGCCCCGAAGCCGCGCAAACCCTGCAATTTTAGGGGTCGGAAGCGACTTGACTGGAAAAAACACTGGAAAAGCCCCTGATTCGGGGGCTGTCCACAGCGATATTGCTGTGGTGAGTGCAGAAAACACTGTTTTTCTCGGCGTTTTCCGCCATATCGTGCCCACTCCAGAATCAATGGAGCAACCATGGCTACCCAACTGTCGAAGTCGCAAGTGATCGAGAAGATCGCGACCACCACCGAACTCTCCAAGCGCGACGTCAAGAACGTTTTGGACTCGCTCGTCGATGTCGGCCACAAGGAGCTGAAGAAGGCCGGGGTGTTCCTCGTCCCCGGCTTCGCCAAGTTCGTTGTGGTCAAGAAGCCGGCGACCAAGGCGCGCAAGGGCACCAACCCCTTCACCGGTGAAGAGATGATGTTCAAGGCCAAGCCGGCCCGGAAGATCGTCCGCGCACGGCCGGTCAAGGCCGCCAAGGACGCGGTTTAAGATGAAAGGCCTCCGGTGACGGAGGCCTTTTGCTTTTGAGCCGTCGCATCCTGCCGTTGGTTGCCCGCTTGAGCGTTTTCGAGCGAAGTGGACACCGGTTCGCGTGAAGAAAACGCGCCAAAGCAAAGTCTCGAGCTCCGGTTTCTGGTTGAACCAGGACCGGGGCTCTAGACCACCGGCGACCGGCCCCCATCGACATTGATGGCGGTGCCGGTGATGTAGGAGCCTTGCTCCGAAGCCAGGAAGCAGGCGAGGTTGGCGAACTCCTCCGCCGTGCCGATGCGGCCGAGCGGCGTGCCCCGGGCCAAGCCCTTGGCGAATTCCCCGAAATCCGTGTTCGGCGCCTGGGCCGCGTGCCGCTTGACCCATTGATCGCTCATGATCAGGCCGACCAGCAGCGCATTCACCAGGATGTTGTGCTCGCCGCCTTCATTGGCCATGACCTTGGTCAGCGCCATGCCGGCGGCGCGCGACACCGAGGTCGGTGCCGAATTGCCGGCCGGCGCCTTCGCAAAGGTGTTGAGCACGTTGATGATGCGGCCCCATTTGCGCTGCTTCATGCCCGGCCACACCAGCCGGCTGAAGCGGATCGCGGCGAACAGCTTCAGGTCGAGGTCCTCCTGCCAGGCCTCGTCGCTGATGCTCTCGAAGGCCAGCGTGCGCGCCGTGCCGGCGTTGTTGACCAACACGTCGATCTTGCCGAGATCCGCGACGATCAGCTCGTGAGCCTTGGCGATGTCGGCGGCCTTGGCGACGTCGCAGACGTAATCGCGGACCACGAGGCCGTCCCTGGCGAGTGCCTCGCGCGCCGCAGTGAGGTCGGCCGCGCCACGGGCGAGGATCGCGACCCTGGCGCCGGACTCCGCAAACCGCCGTGCCACCGCGATCCCGATGCCCTTGCTGCCGCCGGTGACCACGGCGACACGGTCTTTCATTGTGAGGTTCATTGTTGTTCTCCCTGGGGCTGGCCCGGAGAGAACGCTATCAAACCGACAGCGCGACCAACAAGGTCATGCAGAGCAGGTGTGCTGTGACAATCAGTGCGAGATGGAGCGGGCCGGACATCCGAGGTCTCCGTTGTGGTGCGCCGTGAGGCATTCCGTAAGGTGAGCACTGTCGCCCGTCCCCCTCTCCCGCTTGCGGGGGAGGGCTGGGGTGGGGGCTCTCTCCGCGAGTCATACTGTGGAGAGAGCCCTGTGGAGAGAGCCCCCACCCGCCGCGCGCTAGGCGCGCGTCGGCCTCCCCCGCAAGCGGGAGAGGCGAAGCGAGTTCGCGGATCGACCAGCAACGCCATATGCGATTGCCCTGCCTTTGAAGGCGAGGTGGAAGCGCGTCCTAATTCAAGCTCGCGCCAGCGGTAAAACTGCGGTCGACGGCTTTACCGACATCCAGCGTCTTGCCGAGGATGCCGTAGCGCGTGGCGCGGTCGGAGGCGGCCTGCACTTCCTTCACCACGGCCTCGTCGATCGCGATCGGGCTGGTCTTCTGCGCGGTGTAGGCGGCGAGCAGCACGTCTTCCGGCAGCCTGGTCAGTTCGGCCGTATTCCTGGCATACTCCGCGACATGGTCGAGCGACCACAGCCGCGCCTTGTTGAGCCGCTGCACCAGATCCTGCACCGCGGCGCGCTTGGTCGCGATCGCGTTGTCGGAGGCGACGATGAAGGTGATGGTCGGCGTCAGACCCTCGCCATCGGCGACGATCCGCGCCTTGTCCTTCAGCGTTGCAAAGGAGACGTAGGGCTCCCACACCGCCCAGCCGTCGATCGAGCCGGCCACGAGCGCGATCTTGGCGTCGACCGGGCCGAGCGGCGCGAAGGTCGCGTCCTCGATCCTGCTGCCGGCCTTTTCCAGCGTCGCATCGATCAGGAACTGGCCCCAGCCGCCGCGGGTACCGGCAAGACGCTTGCCCTTCAGATCGGCCGCCGTCTTGATCGGCGAATCCGCGCGCACCAGGATCGCCTGGGTCTTCGGGTCGGCGCGCGTGCCGCCGATCGCCTTGATCGGCGCGCCCGCGGCATAGACCGAGAGGAAGGCGAGATCGCCGGTGTAACCGACGTCGAGCGCGCCGGCGTTGAGCGCCTCCAGAATCGGGGCTGCGGCCGGGAATTCCGACCATTCGATCTTGTACGGCAGATCCTTGGCGAGGCCGGAAATCTCCAGCAGCGAGCGGTTGCCGCCCTTCTGGTCGCCGACGCGCAGCACGATCGCGTCAGTCGCGAAAGCTGCGGCCGATGTCGACAGCGTGATCACGGCCGTGATCAGCGCGGCCGCGGTGCGGCGCGTGAAAGTATAGGGAGAACCCGAGCGGGTCAGTTTGCGCATATGCATTTTCTTTCTGATTCATTCGCTGCTCGTCGGGAAGCGCGGCAGCGTTCGACCGAGTCTATGAGCAAGCCGTTCGCCGTCAACGAAACGGAAAACTGAAATCAGCCCGTGCGCAGCAAGGATGATCTCGCCGAGCCCTTGTGCGTAGAAGACATCGCGCAAGCGGCGATGTTTCGCTCAAATTTGGTGCAATCGATGCCGTTCTGTCGCACGTCTGCGCCGCGGCGAGCGCGAAAATCCTTTCATCGTCGCGCGCTGCGATCGTGGAGAGTTCAGCTGCGGCGCAGACTACATTCGAAATTCCATTTCATTGACGATGAACTTGTCGCGCCGCATCATTTGCGCGTTGCTTTGAGGGCAATAGCGCCGGAGAAATCCGCTTTTTCTAAACCATGAGCTTCGAACGACGGGGCGTGCAGACGGAGACGTTTTGCGCGCGGGGCGGAGCCTTGCCGAAATGCAGGAGTGATGATGTCGACGGATAACAAGAAGACGGTGATGGATCGCCGCACCTTGCTGCGCGCGGGCGCCGCCGCAGCCTTTGCCGCGCCGATCGGCGCCTATGGCGCGCAGGCCTTCGCACCGCGCCCGGTGGCATCGGCGATCGACTTCTCCGAGTTCCCGATCTGCAAGACCGCATCCGACGCGCCGCCACTGACGGGCGCGCCGCGCAAGCTGAAATTGTCCTGGAACGCCGGCGCGGTCTGCCTCGCGCCGCTCCCGGTCGCCATCGACCATGGCTTCTTCCAGAAGCAGAATCTCGATGTCGAGCTCGTCAACTATTCCGGCTCGACCGACCAGCTGCTGGAGGCGATCGCCACCGGCAAGAGCGACGCCGGGCTCGGCATGGCGCTGCGCTGGTTGAAGCCGCTCGAGCAGGGTTTTGACGTCAAGATCGCCGCCGGCACCCATGGCGGCTGCATGCGCGTCTTGACCCGCGCCAATTCCGGCGTCGACAAGCTCGCCGATCTCAAGGGCAAGATCGTCGCGGTCGGCGATCTCGCCGGTCCCGACAAGAATTTCTTCTCGATCCAGCTCTCCAAGCTCGGCATCGACCCGGTGAGGGATGTCGACTGGCGCGCCTATCCCGGCAACCTTTTGAACGTAGCGGTCGAGAAGGGCGAGGTGCAGGCCTTCCTGTCGTCGGACCCGCTGGCCTATCTCTGGCTGAAGGACACGCAGTACAAGGAGGTCGCCTCCAATCTCGACGGCGAATACCGCGACAAGAGCTGCTGCATCGTCGGCCTGCGCGGCAGTTTGGTGCGGGAAGAGCCCCACGTCGCGCGTGCCATCACCCAGGCGCTGCTCGATGCCGCGATGTTCACCTCACAGAATCCGGACAAGGCGGCGAAGTCGTTCCAGCCCTATGCGCCGAAGGCGGCGAGCCTCGCCGATCTCGAGGCGATGGCGCGTTACCACACCCATCACCATCATCCGACCGGCGAAGTGCTCAAGCGCGAGCTCAAGGGCTACGCCGACGACCTGAAATCGGTGCAGGTGTTCAAGCAGAGCACCGACACGGCCAAATTCGCGGAGCGGATCTATGTCGACGTATTCAGTGTCTGACACGACGGCCGCCGCGCCGCGCGCCGCGGTCACGTTCGCGAACCTCTCCGGCAGCTATGGCGTTGGCCTCGCGGCAAGCCTCGCCTGGCTCGCGTTCGGGCTTTCCTGCCTCTATTGGCCCGATGTCGGCGACTGGTCGCGGACGGAATCGCTCGGCATCGGCGCGATCGTCATCGCGGCCTTCATCCTGTTCGGTACATTCAGCGCGGATTATCTCGGCAGTGCCGGGCAGGCGCTGCGCAAGCGCGCGCCATGGCTGGTGGCCTTCGGCGCCTTCGTCACGCTGTGGGAGGTCGCCACCGCGAAGTTCGCCTGGCTGCCGCTGCCGTTCTTCCCGCCGCCGCAGTCGATCCTCGAGGTCTATACCGACGATCTGCCAAAACTGCTCGACAGCGTGTTCGCCTCGATCAAGCTGCAGCTCGGCGGCTACATCATCGGCGCGACGATCGGCTTTGTGACCGGCGTCTCGATCGGCTGGTCGCAGAAGATCGGGTACTGGGTGCATCCGGTGCTGCGCTTCATCGGTCCGCTGCCCGCCACCGCCTGGCTGCCGATCGCGTTCTTCACTTTCCCATCGAGCTGGAGCGCCTCGACCTTCCTGATCGCGCTTGCCACCGGCTTCCCGGTGACGGTCTTGACCTGGTCGGGCGTGGCGAGCGTCAGCAGCGCCTACTACGACGTCGCGCGCACGCTCGGCGCCAAGCCGTCGTTCCTGGTGCTCAAGGTCGCGATTCCTGCCGCGTTGCCGCACGTGTTCGTCGGCCTCTTCATGGGGCTCGGCTCGTCCTTTGCCGTGCTCGTGGTCGCCGAGATGATCGGCGTCAAGGCCGGGCTTGGCTGGTACCTGCAATGGGCGCAGGGCTGGGCGGCCTATGCCAACATGTATGCGGCGCTGATCGTGATGTCGCTGCTCTGCTCCGGCGCGATCACGCTATTGTTCCGGTCCCGCGACCGCCTGCTGGTCTGGCAGAAGGGTGTCGTCAAATGGTAGTGCAGTCCGCCGCCGACGCGATCACCTATCCCGCCGTCGGCGCCGAGCTCGACATCGAAGGCGTCAGCCACGCCTTCGATATCGACGGCGTTGTCCTACCGGTGCTCGACAATGTGAACCTATCGATCGCGCCGGGCGAGTTCGTGGCGCTGCTCGGCCCGTCCGGCTGCGGCAAGTCGACCTTGCTGCGGCTGGTGGCCGGGCTCGAGAAGCCACGCAGCGGCGCGCTGCGTGAGGATGAAGTCCGCATTGCTGGCCCGCATCCCTCGCGTGTCGTCGTGTTCCAGGATCCGACGCTGTTTCCATGGCGCTCGGTCTGGGACAATGTCGCGCTCGGGCTGGAAGCGCAGGGCATCCTGAAGGCACAGCGGCACCGGGTCGATGCCGTGATCGAGCTGGTCGGCCTGTCGTCGTTCCGCAACGCCTATCCGCACCAGCTCTCCGGCGGCATGGCGCAGCGCGTGGCGCTGGCGCGTGCGCTGGTCAACGATCCGAAGATCCTGGTGCTCGACGAGCCGCTCGGCAAGCTCGACTCGCTGACGCGGATTGCGATGCAGGCCGAACTGGTGGCGCTGTGGCAGCGCAAGGGCTTTACCACGCTGCTCGTCACCCATGACGTCGAGGAAGCGCTGGTGCTCGCCAACCGCGTCATCGTGCTCTCCGATCGTCCGGCGCGGATCAAGGCCGATATCGCCGTCGCGCGGCCATACCCGCGGCATCGCGGCGATCCTTATTTGGCCGAGCTGCGCAAGCAGATCCTCGGGCTGCTCGGACTGGAGGCGACATGGTGACGACAGCGGCGAAGGAGCTGCCGCCGGCGAACGAGCCGGAGCACATCGCGCGCGCGTTGCGGCTCGCCGAGGTGTTTGCCGCGCGCGCGCCCGCGCATGATCGCGATGCCAGCTTTCCTTTCGAGAATTTCGTTGACCTGTCGCGCGAAGGCCTGCTGGCGCTGACGGTGCCCGTGGCGCTCGGCGGAGGCGGGGCGGGCGCGCGGGATGCCACGCGTGTGCTCGGCATCATCGGCAAGGCCGATCCGTCGACCGCGCTGGTGCTGTCGATGCATTACATCCAGCATCTGGTGATGGCGCGCAGCACGCGTTGGCC
Source organism: Bradyrhizobium sp. USDA3010 (assembly GCF_056429065.1). NCBI lineage: Bacteria > Pseudomonadati > Pseudomonadota > Alphaproteobacteria > Hyphomicrobiales > Nitrobacteraceae > Bradyrhizobium > Bradyrhizobium sp. USDA3010. The sequence continues at coordinate 3,213 of NZ_JBWJZD010000008.1, read as the reverse complement.
GGCACGTCTTTCGCGCAAGCTCGCCAGGGAGACGGTCGAGGGCGTGGCGCTGATCAACGCGTTGCGCGTCGAGCCCGAGCTCGGCTCGCCCGCGCGCGGCGGCCTGCCGGCGACCACGGCGCGCCGCACCGAGACCGGCTGGCGGCTGACCGGCCGCAAGATCTATTCGACCGGCGCGCCGATCCTGAAATGGTATTCGGTCTGGGCGAAAACCGACGAGCCGGAGACCCGTGTCGGTTTGCTTCTGGTTCCCGCCGGGTTGCCGGGAACGTGGATCGAGGAGACCTGGGATCATCTCGGCCTGCGCGCCAGCGGCAGCCACACCGTGATCTTCGACGATGTGGTGTTTCCGCTGGACTCTGAGATCGACGTTCGCAGGCCCGACGACTGGAAGGTTCCCGACGTCACCCAGGCGACTGTGCACGCGATCTTCGTCGCCGCGATCTATGACGGCATCGCCCGCGCGGCGCGCGACTGGCTGGTCAAATTCCTCAAGGAGCGGGTGCCCGCCAATCTCGGCGCGCCGCTGGCGACGCTGCCGCGCATGCAGGAGGTCGTCGGCGGCATCGAGGCCCGGCTTGCCGTCAATGCCCGCCTGATCGACAGCTTCGCCGCCGATTTCGATAACGGCTTCCCGCTGTCCGCGATCGAGTCTAACATCATCAAGCTGACGGTGACCAACAACGCCGCAGCAGTGGTGGAGGATGCCTTGTCGCTGACCAGCAATCACGGCCTGTCGCGAACCAATCCGCTGGAGCGGCATTACCGCGACGTGCTGTGCGGGCGCGTCCATACCCCGCAAGACGATGCCACCCGTGTCTCCGCCGGACGCTCCGCGCTGGGCGTCTGAAAACAACAGCCAACAACAACGGAGTTGTCAGTCATGCCGGTCGAGTTCATCGGCTTCATCACCAACAACAATGCCTCCGAGACCATTGTCCGGTCAGGCCCGGTGCTCGATCCGCCCTATATCGAGACCGTCGCCAAGGCCCATGAGCTGGCCGGCTTTGATCGCGCGCTGCTCGCGTTCCACTCGACCACGCCGGACGCGTTGCAGGTCGCGCAGCATGTCCTGACCATCACCAAGCAGCTCAAGGTGATGATCGCGCAGCGGCCGGGCTTCACCGCGCCGACGCTGTTGGCGCGCCAGCTCGCGACGCTGGATCAGTTCTATGGCGGCCGCGTCTCGCTGCACGTCATCACCGGCGGCAACGCCATCGAGCTGCGCCAGGACGGCAACACGCTCGACGACAAGGACGAGCGCTACGCCCGAACCAGCGAATTCCTCGACGTGGTGCGGCTGGAATGGACCAGCGAGAAGCCGTTCAACTACAGCGGCAAGTACTACAACGTCGAGAACGGCTTCTCGCAGGTGAAGCCGTTGCAGAAGGGCGGCATCTACACCTTCGTCGGCGGCGGCTCCGATGCCGCGGTCGAGGTCGCGGGCAAGCATGCCGACACCTTCGCGCTGTGGGGTGAATCCTACGCGCAGGTGCGCGACGTCACCGCGCGGGTGCGCGCGGCCGCGGCGAAGCACGGCCGCCCGACGCCGCGCTTCAGCCTGTCTGTGCGGCCGATCCTGGCCGACACAGAGGAGAAGGCCTGGGCGAAGGCGGAGCATATCCTCGCGCGCGCCACCGCGTTGCAGGACCAGACCGGCTACCGCCGGCCCAATCACGCGACCGACGGCGCCAAGCGGCTGCTGGCGCTCGCCGATCAGGGCACGCGGATCGACAAGCGGCTGTGGACCGAGATCGCAAAGCTCACCGGCGCCAACAGCAACACGACCGCGCTGGTCGGTACGCCCGAGCAGGTCGCCGAGGTGTTCGCCGATTACTACGATCTCGGCGTCAGCCATTTCCTGATCCGCGGCTTCGATCCGCTGGTCGATGCCATCGACTATGGCCGCGAGCTGATCCCGCTGACCCGGAAGCTGATCGAAGCACGCGACCAGCAGCGGGGGATTGCCGCCGAATGATCCGTCTCATTGTCGCGGCGGCGTTTGCGCTTGCCGCCATCGACGCGGCCTGCGCGCAGACCACGCTGCGCGTCGGCGACCAGAAGGGCAATTCGCAGGCCGTGATGGAAGCGGCCGGCGTGCTCAAGGACGTTCCCTACAAGATCGAATGGAAGGAATTCGCCGCCGCAGCGCCGCTACTCGAGGCCTTGGGGGCGGGTGCGATCGACACCGGCCTGGTCGGCGACGCGCCGTTCACGTTCGCGGCCGCCGCCAAAATTCCGGTCAAGGCGATCGCGGCCGTGCGGCAGTCGCGCGACGGGCTCGCGGTCGTGGTGCCTGAGAATTCCCCGATCAAGAGTTTTGACGGTCTGCGCGGCAAGAAGATCGCAACCGGCCGCGGCTCGATCGGCCATCAGCTGATCCTGGCCGCGCTGGAATCGAAGGGCTGGCAGGCGAGCGACGTGCAGATCGTGTTCCTAGCGCCGTCGGATGCCAAGGTCGCGTACACGCAAGGCGCTGTCGACGCCTGGTCGACCTGGGAGCCCTATGTCAGCCAGGAAGAGGTGCTGTTCAAGTCGCGCCGCGTCATCACGGCCGACGGCATCACGCCCGGCCTCGGCTTCCAGGTCGCAACGCCTGATGCGATCACGGGCAAGCGCGCCGAGCTCGAGGATTTCGTGCGCAGGCTCGCGGCCGCGCGCGCATGGTCGCAGAACAATGTCGAAGGCTACGCTGCGACCTGGGGCAGGTTGATGAACATCCCGCCCGCGGTGCCGCTGAACTGGCTGGCGCGGGCCAAGATCCGCATCGCGCCGATCGACGACAGCGTAGTGGCCGACGAGCAGAAGACCATCGATCTCTACGACCGCTGGGGCCTGATCCGGCAGAAGATCAACGCCGCCGACATCGTCGACCGCTCGTTTGGCGCGGCCGTGGAGAAGGGTGCGGGGCTGTAGACTTCTGTACAAGATGGCTGCCGCATAGGCACTCGTCTCCCTTTCCCGCTTGCGGGGGAGGGCCGGGGTGGGGGCTCTCTCCACGAGTCGTATCGTGGTGAGAGCCCCCACCCGCCGCACTCCGGACGACGCTTCGCGTCGCCCGTCGCGCGTCGACCTCCCCCGCAAGCGCAGGGGAATCGCACGTGCGCGGCTGCAAGTAGTTGCCAAATCGGGAGAAAGAGATTCTGAAGGTCGCTCCTGATCTAGAGGGAGCGGCCGATGCAACGATTTGCCGAGTGCTTCGAAGATTTGCCC